>JBARUP010000330.1:0-3970 GCA_049645805.1 Nodosilinea sp. | reverse complement strand
AACAGCAGACGCGATCGCGCCTGCTGTTCCCTAGATCTGCATACCGATGGCTGCTCCTGGTTCGCTTCGTGGCCTCAGGTTAGGGACGGCGCGGTCGGGGCCTGCGTTAGCACCCACTGCACCAGCGTGCGCACTCCAAACCCTGTGCCGCCGGGGTTGTTGTAGCCAGCCTCTTTCTCCGTCCACACGGGGCCAGCGACATCGAGGTGAACCCAGGGAGTGGAGGTGACAAACTGCTTGAGGAACAGGGCAGCGGTAATAGAGCCGCCCGGGCGGGGGCCGGTATTTTTCATGTCGGCCACGATGGACTTAAGCCCGTCGAAGTATTTTTCTTCCATCGGTAAGCGCCAAAACTTTTCGCCAGTGGTTTGGGCGGCAGCGGCGATCGCCGCTGCCAGCTCTTCGTTTTCGCTGAACAGCGCGGCAATATCGTCGCCTAGGGCAATGATGCAGGCTCCGGTCAGGGTGGCCAAGTCAACAATTGCATCGACCCCCAGCTTTTCGGCAAAGACTAGGGCATCGGCCAGGGTAAGACGTCCCTCGGCGTCGGTATTGTTGACCTCAATGGTTTTGCCGTTGGAGGCGGTCAGAATGTCGCCCGGACGCATAGCGTTGCCGCTAATCATGTTTTCGGCAGCGGCGCTGATGAAGTGGACCTCAACGTTGGGCTGGAGCTGGGCGATCGCTTTAGCAGCACCCAGGGTAGCAGCAGCTCCGCCCATGTCGATTTTCATCATTTCGATACCGCTACCGGCCCCTTTGATATTGAGGCCGCCCGAGTCAAAGGTGAGACCTTTGCCCACAATGGCCACCTTGCGGGCGGGAGTGCCGCTGGGCTTATAGGTAAGGTGAATAAACTTAGGGGGCAGGTCAGAGGCTCTAGCGACCCCTAAGTAGGCCCCCATGCCCAAGGCTTCGCACTGAGCCTGCTCCAGAATTTCAAGCTCCAGACCGTGGGCCGTGGCAATATCTTGAGCCGTTTGAGCCAGCGTCTCGGGGGTGACCATGTTGGCTGGGGCCGAGACTAGCTCACGAGCCAGAATAACGCCGTCGCAGATGGCCTGGGCGGTCTGAAGGCTAGCGTCTTGGTCCGCTAGATCAAGCAGGTGAACGTGCTCAACGGTGGGTTTACCATTTTTGTCTTCTGACTTGAAGCGGTTGTCCTGATGAAGGGCCAGCAGCACCCCCTCAGCGAGGGTCTGAGCGGTCAAGGCCGCGTCCTGACCCGTGGGCATGCTGAGGCCTAGGGAAGAGCACTTCTCTTTTTTAGCCAGGCGAACGGCGGTGGCGGCAGCGCGGCGCAGGGTGTCGGGAGTAATCGCATCGGCAGGTCCCAGTCCCACCACTCCTAGCTTGCGAACCTTAGCCCCGCTAGCGCGGGTAACGGCTGTGGCACCTTCTTTACCCGTGAACTCAACCTCGTCAATCAGCTCTTGCAGCAGCCCAGACACCTGACTGTTGAGCTCAGCTAGGGAGCCGGACAGGGGTAGAGCGGCTTCGCTGAGGCCCAGGATGAGGGCGTCGCCAGACCAGTCTAAATAGGAGGTACCAGATGCGTGAAATTTCATTCAACCTAGGGGCTAGTTTGCTCTGTTTACTATAAACCGACGGCAGCGCTCTAGGGAGAGTTTGCCATCGGTAGAACCAGCGGCTGATAGGTTCGCTACTATAAGACGGGCTAGCGTACGTGGCTCCAGCTGCTGTACGCGCTACCGGCCAAGTTTGTTGCTAGTACACCTCAGCAAAGTTGATGGGCACACCATGGCGAAGTGGTTAAAGGCAAACCTGCCCCTGGTAGCGATCGCGGGCGTTGGCGCGCTGTCGCTAGGTATGGGTGCTGCTCTAATTAATACGGTATCGACGACAGACGATCCGGTGCTAGAAGAATCGGTGCTCGGAGGTCTGGGGCATTTAGCCAGTGGAGCAGCGGCGGCTGATGACCCAGTCTTATCGCTAGCGCTTCAGGTGGCCGAGCAGCGGCAGGAGGCTCTAACGGCGGCTGTGGAGGGTAGAAAACCTCTGAGCCGCCGCCGAGCTAGATATTTGCTGGCGCTGGATTTGATCAACAGCGATCGCGGCGGCAGCGCGGCTCCCCTGCTGGAGGGGCTAGAGGCCGAGTATGGCGCGATGGCTCCCTATACTGCGCTATCGCTGGCTCAGGCTCAGCGAGCGGCGGGGCAGGCAGAGGCGGCCCAGCAGACCCAGCAGCGAATTTTGAATGAGTACAAGGACAACGGCGCGATCGCTCCGCTCTTGTTTGAGCTGGGTCAGCAAGATCCAGTCTACTGGGATCAGCTGGTGCAGCAGTTTCCAACCCATCCTAAGGCGGTAGAAGTGGCCCATCAGCGGCTAACCGCCGACCCCCATCGCGCCGATGCCCTGCCCATGCTGATGATCATGGCGCGGGCCGGGCTGCATCACCCTAGCGCTGGGGCGGCGCTGCTGCGCCTCAAAACGGAGTTTGCAGGCCAGCTGAGTCCTGAAGATTGGCAAACGGTGGGCTTCGGCTTCTGGCGCATTGACAGCTACGGGGATGCGGCAGTGGCCTACGCAAAAGCCCCGCCGTCGCCCCGCAACCTGTACCGGGCGGCGCGGGGGTTTCAGGTGAGCAGCAAGCGCGATCGCGCTGTCGCCCTCTACACCCAGCTCGATCAGCAGTTTCCCAACGCGCCTGAAACCGCTACCGGTCTGCTGCGCCTGGCCCAGAGCGTGCCCGATGAAGACGCCCTAGGGGTGCTCGATCAGGTGGTGAATCGCTTTCCCGACCGGGCGGCAGAGGCGCTGCTGGAGCGGGCTGAGGTGCTTGACCAGCTCAACAGTGCCGACTCGGCCCAGGCCACGCGCGAGCTAATTCTAAAGGAGTATCGCGACTCCGATGCAGCGGCGGATATACGCCTCAAGAATGCCCTCAGCGCGGCTGACCGGGGTGACCTAACTATGGCTCTAAGCTGGGCCAGCGACGTGCTGAAGTACAGCCCCGACAGTGACCTGGCTGCTGACGCCGGTTTTTGGGCTGTCAAGTGGGGTCACCAGCTGGGCCAGGCCGACGTAGCCCAAAACGCCCTGGAGAGCGTGATTGCCCGCCACCCCGAGTCGTACTACGCCTGGCGAGCGGCGGTAGCCCTGGGCTGGAACGTGGGCGACTTCAAAACGGTGCGATCGCAGCTCCCGGCAGTAGACCCAGTAGCCCAGCGATCGCCGCTGCCCGTGGGGTCTGACACCCTGCAAGAGCTGTACCTGCTGGGGCAAGACCAGCGGGCCTGGGAGCGCTGGCAGATGGAATACACTAATTACCAAGACCCCACCGTAGAAGAACAGTTCACCGACGGGCTAATGCGGCTGGGCACCAACGACAACATCAACGGTATCTATCAGGTGTCGAGCCTGAGCCTAGTGGATGATCCGGCTGAGATTAAGGCGGTCAAAGCGCTGAAGCAGCGCCCCGATTTTTGGCACGGCGTGTATCCGCTGCCCTACGCCGACCTAATCACCACCTGGTCGGCCCAGCGCCAGCTCAACCCGCTGCTGGTGGCGGGGCTAATGCGGCAGGAGTCGCGTTTTGAGTCTAAAATCCGCTCTGGGGTAGGGGCGGCAGGCCTAATGCAGGTCATGCCTGCCACCGCCGAGTGGATCAAAGACCGGGCTGGGCTAGAGGCCTACAACCTCAGCAACCCTGAAGACAACGTCAGGCTGGGCACCTGGTACCTCGACTACACCCACGCAGAGTACGACGACCACTCGCTGTTTGCGGTAGCCAGCTACAACGCCGGGCCGGGCGCGGTGGCCGACTGGCAGGACGGCAGGCTCCAGGCCAGCCCCGAACTCTGGGTGGAGGCGATTCCTTACCCCGAGACCCGCCTCTACGTGAAGAAGGTGCTCGGCAATCTCTGGGGCTACCAGGAACGGCCCAGGCGGAGCTGCTGAACGGGCCTCACCGTCAGGCCGCTTGTCCCAGCAGACCCCCCAGCTG
>JBARUP010000329.1:0-14847 GCA_049645805.1 Nodosilinea sp. | reverse complement strand
GTCCACCCGGGTAGCGAGGCGTAGGTATCAGCTCAAACTGAAGGTGGTGTCCCTGACCTAGGTCAAGACGATCGTCGCCGCTGCGAAGAACTCGTAGTCGAGGTGATGCGTCGGGCAGCAAGTCTTTGAGGGCGAGGGCTGCCGGGTTTGAGCATACAACCGTCACGTCTGGCAATCGCTTTAGCAAAACCTTTAAGGTCGCAGCCCGGTTTGGGTTGATGTGTCCTAGAACAATGTAGTTGAGCTGGTAGAGATCGATGTGGCGCTCTAGAGCTGCCAAAAATATGTCGCTAAACGACTCGCCTGGAGGATCAATCAGGGCGGTGTAATCGGCCTGGATAAGATAGCTATTTGCCGTGGTTCCTCGCTCTAACCCATACTCAATTTCAAACCGTAGACGGTTCCAGCTGCGGCACCGTAGTACCGTTGTGCCGGCAGCCATAGCGTAGAGCTGAACATCGCGAGGAGGGAAAGTCATAGGTTACCGGCAGCGACAGGATTAGAAGGCATCTTATGTAGTTGACAATCAGCGTCGGGAACAAAACTACTGACCCGGCAATCTATCAGGTCAAGCCAACAGATCAGTCTGCTGCAATTCTAAAGGATCAAGACCCGCAACCTAGCGGCTAGGACAGATGCCCGTCATACTGCGTGAGGTCACCCTGTGACCAAAGCCAGCTTCACAGAGGTGTTCAGCTTGTGTGAACTAAATTGTGAATACCCGTGTATTCTAAGCCTCCTCCCGTAGGATGGATGAGCTGGCGAAAATAGCTGGCAACACGCTTGGCAAAGTCAATAGGGGGCTTACCCCCGAATGTAGCCCAGCCCGGCGAGTACACCTAAAAATTCACCGTAGTAATACCGAGTTCTATTAGTTACTTGCGCAACACAGACTAGCGTGTAGCAATGGTCATGTTTGCTTTGACAAATAGACCATGAAGAGGTGGACAAAGAGAGAGGCCAACCTGGAGATGGCGCTGATATTCACCTGAACACCGCAGTCAATTGGTTATCTCTCTGGTTCTTGAAGTTGGATGATCCTATGGAGTCACAGTCTACCGAACAGGCTTTTACATCAGCCATCGAGGACCCGGTCTTCGACAACAACGTCTTTGACGACCCAGTCTTTGATGACACCGTCTTTGATGACTTAGCGATCGACAAGGATGTGTCAGGACAGAGTTCAGAGACCAGCGATACGCTGCCGCCCGATTCAGCTGACGCCACAGTCTCTAGAGCTACAGCGGTACAGGCCGACCAGTCCGTTCCAGCAACGGAAGTAAAACAGCTCTATCGGCAGTTTCGAAAGGCGGCTTTAGAGTCGACCGCTCGAGAGCTGCGCAAGCAGCAGTACGAGCACATTCAGAACCAGGTCGAGATTCTTAGCATTCCCATTGACAATATTTCTGTCAACGATTTCTTAAGTCAGCTCAAGAAGGGCGTAGTGTTTACGCCCAATGTCGATCACTTGATGAAGCTGCAAAAGGATATGGATTTTGTGAAGGCCTACAGCAAGGCTGACTATCGCGTTTGTGATAGCCAGGTGCTGATGTTTGCCTCGCAGTTTTTGGGTACACCCCTCAAGGCCAAAATTTCGGGTTCAGATCTGTTTCCTATGTTTTGCGAGCATCACCGTAAGAACGAGGCGATCAAAATCTTTTTAATGGGCGGTGCTGAGGGGATTGCGACTCAGGCTATGGAGCGCATTAATGCTCGTACTGGACGACAGATTATCGTGCAGGCCCACTCGCCGTCCTTTGGGTTTGAAAAAGATGAAGCCGAGTGCGATCGCATTCTAGAGATGATTCGTCAGTCACCCGCCAACGTTCTGGTGGTGGGGGTAGGTGCGCCCAAGCAGGAAAAATGGATTGCTAAGTACCGTGACCATTTGCCCAGTATCGATATCTTTCTAGCCGTAGGGGCCGCTATTGACTTTGAGGCGGGCAACAAACCTCGGTCGCCAGAGCTGCTGAGCAAGCTGGGACTAGAGTGGCTCTATCGCCTTAGTACCGAGCCGGGGCGGCTGTGGAAGCGCTACCTTCTAGACGATTTCCCTTTCTTCTGGCTGGTCGCTAGAGAACGCTTGGCCCGCCTGCGCGGCAAGCGTTCTCCTGACAACACCTAGACCTGCGGCTAGAGAGGTCAATAGGCAGCAGGGCTCGCAGAAATCACGGGGACTAGCCGGGACAGGTTTTTGCGGCCCTAGGCGGTAGCAACGATTAAAATGTGGCACCTTAGGAAGGTTCCCTGCGGTAGTAGCACTATGGTTCCTGTGTCGGTGGGCGACATTGCTCAATCTGCGCTCTTTACAGACCACCTGCTGGCCTACTATCGCCAGCTATCCCAAACGGTGCTCACGGTGGTAGACGTAGAGACCACGGGGTCTCGCCCCCCTGAGGCAAGAGTCATTGAAATTGCGGTGGTACAGGGATCGCTGGAGCAGGGCATTACCCATGAGGCAGCATTTTTGGTCAATGCCCATGTGCGAGTGCCGACTACCATTACCCGCCTGACAGGCATTACTACAGCCATGGTTGAGCAGGGCACAGCCGCCGATACGGTGTGGCAGGCGCTGCGATCGCACCTTGATCAGGGAGTGCTTACAGGGCACAATCTAGCCTTTGACTACAATTTTATTCAGGCGGAGTACCAGCGGCTAGGGCAAGGGTTCAAGCGTCCCCAGGCCCAGCAGTTTTGCACAGTGATTCTATCGCGGCTGCTGCTGGCCGATTTGCCCTCCCGCAGCCTGCCGCAGCTGGTGAAGCACTTTGGCTTTGATGTGGGGCGATCGCACCGGGCGATGGCCGACACCAAAGCCTGCTGGCTGCTGGCCAACCTCCTGCTGGAGCGTCTGGCCGACACCTCTGATGATGCCCTGAGGCAGCAGTTTGATAACCAGTGGGTGCCCCTGAGGGAAGCCGCCAAAGTATTCGGCCACCCTCGCATTGAGCTACAGCAGAGGCTCGATGCCCAGAACTGCGAGCGGCGCACGTCGCGGCGGGGCAATCGCCACATGTATCGTCGCCGCGATCTAGAAGCCCTCCACCGGGAACTGCACCCCCCGCAGCTGTCGTTACTGGGCGACTGACGGGCAGGCCAAGGCGGGCTTGAAGCGACTTTGCTGAGGGTTCGCCACTAGCCGCACCCTCAGCTCGCCATACTGAGGCTTCACCTTTCTGAGCTTAGCGTTTTAAAAGATTTTTCCGCGAGGGCAAAAAGATGCGTCATGGTGGTAAAAAGCAAATAAGACAGCTGACTGTTTTGCCAACGTCATTTTGCTAAGGCTAGGGGAGCTTATGGAGCGATCGCACAGGCACCACTGGGGCCGCCGCCGCCTGGCGGGCTTGGGCGTGCTGGCTCTAGCGGCCTGCACGCCCCTAGCGGTGGGATTCGGTCGCCCCTCGCAAGAGGCTACCAAAATGCTACAGTTCATAAACCCTCAGCCTGTTGCCCTAGCCAGCGCCATGACTAGCCCGCTGCTCTTTGATACTGTGTCAGATTTTGCCGAAGGGGTGGCCCTGATACAGCTTGAATCACGACTGGGCTACATTGACCGCGACGGCAAACTCAACATTCGCGTGGTTGATAGCAACGTGACTGTGGCCGCAAACTTTGCTGAGGGGCTAGCAGTCGCCCAGGCAGGGGCCTACTTTGGCTACCTCGATCGGCAGGGCCAGTGGGCGATACCGGTACAGTTTCGTAAAGCCAAATCGTTTTCTGAGGGGCTGGCGGCGGTTCAGGGCGGCACTAAGTACGGCTACATCAACTCTGAAGGAGAGTGGGTGATTGAGCCCCAATTTGACCTAGCGGAGCGGTTTGCCGGCGGTCGTGCCCTGGTTAAACTCGGGGAAGTCTACGGCTACATTGCCCCCGACGGACGCTCAGCCATACCGCTGACGTTCAGCGACGCCTGGAATTTCTCTGAATCACTAGCAGTAGCGAGGGCAGATCAGCGCTACGGCTACATTAACCCCAACGGCACGATGGTTATTGCCGCCCGCTACGACGGGGCCTTTAGCTTCTCCGAAGGGCTAGCGCGGGTGCGCGAGGGCCGTAATTTTGGCTTTATCGACGCCGCTGGAGCGATAGTTATTGAGCCTACTCTGCCCTTTGCCTCCGATTTTTCAGAGGGGCTAGCAGCCGTGCTGATCGACGGCCAGTGGGGCTACATCGATCGCACTGGCAGCGTAGTCGTTGCCCCTGATTTTGCCTACGCCGCTGACTTTTCGGAGGGATTAGCGGCGGTGCAGCA
Organism: Nodosilinea sp.; assembly: GCA_049645805.1. Classification (GTDB taxonomy): domain Bacteria; phylum Cyanobacteriota; class Cyanobacteriia; order Phormidesmidales; family Phormidesmidaceae; genus Nodosilinea. The sequence goes on along the minus strand of JBARUP010000329.1, from coordinate 10,595 downwards.
GGACGGGCGCTATGGCTACATCAATTCCCAGGGGGACTGGGTAGTAGACCCCGAATACAGCAACGCTGGACCCTTTTCTGAGGGACGGGCGCGGGTGCAGGTTGACAACCGCTGGGGCTTTATTGATACCGAGGGTCACCTACTGACCGGGGCAGTTCTACAGCTAAAGTAGTTCTAGAAGTAAACCTAACAACCTAGGTCGCTCAGCAGCTGCTGAATTAAGCCCGTGGTAACGCCGGGCTGCTCCAGATGGGGCGTTAGCCCCACCCCGGGCAGCATCTCGAAACGTCGAATAGCGGCAGGATTGAGGGCCGCGAGACGATGACCAATCTCTACGGGCGTAAGCTGAGCCATTTCGCCCCAGACTATAGCGGTAGGAGTGGTCAGCTGGGGCAGGTAGGCGGCTAGGTCAAAACTCAGGTCGCCGCGCACAAAGGCTAGGGCCGCCACGTCGGCACTGGTTTGCTGAGCTGATTCGAGATAGGCGGCTACGATGTCGTCAGCGATCTTGCTGGCATCGGCAAACTGCCGCTGAGTCAGGAATAGCCGAATGCCTTCGCTGGTTGCGATCGCCCCCCGGTAGAGGAGCTGGTCGACGAAGGGGAGCTTAACAATCTGGTTAATGACCGACTCCTGGGGGTTGTGGCCAAAGTCGGCTAGCCCTGCCGGAGCGACTAAAAACAGACCCCTCAGGCGATCGGGATGGTCGATAGCAACTCGCACCATCATGGCGGCGCTGAGGGAAGACGCCACCACCACTGGCGGCTGAGGGCACTGGGCCAGAAGTTCAGCCAGCAAGGCTAGGTAGTCGGCCGTGGAGAAGGGGTGATCTGGATGGTCGGACTGGCCCCAGCCGATCAGATCAGGGGCCATTAGTGGGTGAGCCGCAAAGGCGGGATAGACCTTCGACCACTCGAAGCTAGATGACCCACCTCCAAAGCCGTGAATAAACAGCAGAGGTACTGAGTCGGCCGCAGGGCTGGGCCAAAAGTCAGGGTCAGCCTCAACATAGGCCACCGTGCCCAGGGCGAGAACAACCGATCGCTGTACAAAACCGGGAGGAATAAACATAGCACCACACCGTTACTGCCTTTTGATTACCACGAAGCTCGGTCGCTTGCCCACTGAAGTCGTTGAGACCAAGGTAGATGTAGTGCTAGTAGCGGTTCAGCATGGTCTGGCTTGAGTTTAAGGGCGGCGAGCTGGCGTGTAGCCATCACCCGGAACATCATGGACGGCTTAAACTAGCTCGGCGATGACTACACCGCGCGCCTAACCTCGGGCCTGGGCGATCTGCCCATTCAGCCCAAGGTTAAGCCCCGGACGTTTTTAGCTAGCGAAAGGCATCTGGGTTGAGAGACCGACCAGCAGAGCTACCACCAACTAGGCGCTCGCCAGTGCCGCCATCGTCTGGGGCCAGAAAAGGCTTGAGGCTGATGCCGCTCGGGCGTGCAGGAGCCATCGAGCCAGGGAGTCCGAGAGCATCCCCAATTTGACCCAGAATATCGCTGCTGCCGCCAGCGAAGGTGGTCACCCCCTGGGTGGAGTCACCCCGGTCGGCGAGTGTCAGGTTGTCAAACACGCGATCGCGGGTTAGGGCGGGGTCTTGCCCAGGGGGTACGGTGAACCCACTGCGGCAGCCAGACACGGTCTCAGTGGTAACGCAGACCGTGTTGTAGCCGTTTTCTACGGCGGTCTCTAGGGCCAGTAGTCCGTCGGGGCGATATTCCTCTAGGCGATCGCTGATCGCGGCACAGCGGCGCTCAGCAGGCCAGGCGCTGCCCATATCTTGAGGGACGGCCCAGGGGTAGGCTTCCGGCTGGTCAGTGGGTGAATACATCACGGTGTATTGTCCGTCCTGCATCTGGCAGGTGAACCGAGGCGTGCCGTCATCTTCAGCCGGAGTTGAAACATCTGGCGTTCCCTCTGGCGTTTCTGGCGTTTGAGCCTGAGCCAACAATCCTAGGGGCGCTAGCAGTAGAGATGTTGCTAGTCCGCCCGTCAAAAGCCGAGCGCGCGTGCGAGTCGTAAAACGGGCCATGGTGTGCTGCCTCCAGAGTCCAGTCAGTAAGTTATGGGTATATCCAGCCCTGCGGGCCTCGTCGATTGCAACAAAACCAAGGCGCAGCGGTATTTAAACCTGGGCATGGCCTTAATTAATCGCGACGCAATCCTCAAGCTCTAGGTTCCCTTTAAATCCCCTTTTTCCCGGCCGGTGCACTAAATTCTTCGCAACCCCTTGTAATTTTTAAGATTGTGCGTATCCTTAGTTAGGCTTTATAGACTCACGCTGCATGTAGTCGATAGAACCTCCGCTATTACGCTGCATCTAGCGCTTGCCCGAAAAGGCTCTGTTGTCACCTCCACTCACACCGCACCAGAGGGAAATACTGCCCATGGACTACCCAACTTACCGTGCTACGCCGCTGCCCCAGGCGACAGTGGGCCACCGACTGGGGGGCTGGGCAGGTGCTGGGTTAATAGCTTCGACAATGCTCGTGATGTGCCCTGCCGCCCGCGCTGACACCCTAACGGCCTGGCAGTTTGACCCAGCTACTCAACAGCTAACGCTGACCCTGCCTAACGGCATTACACCGGCCTATCAGGTAGAAACCAGCTCGGCCCGCATTGTTCTGACCGTTCCCCAAACTCAGCTAGGTGGTGTGGAAACTCGGCAAAGCTACAGCGGTGCAGTCAGCCAAATCAGCCTAACCCAGGTTGATGCCGATACGGTAGTCGTGCTAACCCTGGCTTCAGACGCCGCGCTGACTTCAGAAAGTGCCAGCCTAGTGGCGTTAGCTTCAGGCGAGTCAACCCGCTGGATACTGACGGTGGCTACGGGCACGCCGTCTTTAGCATCCACTCCCCAAATGGTGGTAGAGATGCCGACTATCCCCGGCAGCGATTCGCGCTTGGGCTTTCCGGCCGCAGGAACAGGACGCCTCAGCACTTCGGCGGCTAACCTGATGCTGCCCAGAGATATCGATGATTTGGCGAATCTGCCTGAAACTCTGCCTGTAGACCCCTTCAACCTGGGTCAGCCCGGCGAACAGGTGACGGTCCCCAGCCTAGCTGAACTAGATGCGGTGATTGGTCCGGTGGCGACTGCGCCCCAAGTTTCGTCTCCGTCGTCTCCAACAGCCGGGGCTGTGCCTAACCGAGGGTTCACCCTGCCGCCGGTTTCGCCTCCGGCAGGTACCACATCAGTACTCACCCTAGAGCCACCCTCCCTAGACGCAACCGCAGTTGCTGAAGCAGTTGCTGTAGAGGCCCCTGCGCCAGAGGTCAGCGAGCTAGACGCACCAGCCCCAGAAGCCGTAGCAACGATTGACCGTGAAACCAGCGGCGTGCCCATTGCCGTAACGCCCCCTGAGCTCCCCACCGCTGATCCTGCGGCGGCACCGATACCTGAAGTACTCCCAGCGGCAGAGGCCCCTACGGTGACAGCTGTAGCGATCGCCGCTGCTTCCCAAACTAGCAGCGCAGACCCTGCGATCGCCGCTGAGCTACCTCCATCCCCTGCCCCTCAGTTCAGCCAGCCCGATACCGCGATCGCTACAGAGCCGCCGATACTACCGAATCTTGCCGCCGAGGATACAACCGGCAGCACCGCTGAGGCTAGCACCGCTATTGACCAAGAACCACCGCCGGTAGCCACTGTTCCTGTCGAGCTAACCGGAACCAGTTCCAGCCCAGCGACCGTGCCCAACACTCCATCTAGCAGCTGGAGTAGCCTAGTTCCCCCCAGCGACCCGGTGGTCTTGGCCGCAGCGGGTGACCCCATTCTCTTCGGTAGCCCGCTGCCCAACAGCAGCCAGGCAGCCTTGCCCAACGCCATCAATCTGCCTGCGGTCGAGCAGCCGGTCTCCCCCGATACTTTGGTGGCCGCAGGTACGGTGCTAGCGCTTCGATACGTAGGCAATGAACCCCTAGCCTTAAATACCAGCTCCAGCCAAAACCAGGTGCTGCTGCTGGCCCAGGATATTCGCGATCCGATTACTAACGGCGTCGTGGCTCCGGCAGGCAGTCAGCTGATTGGCCAGTTTGAATCTACCCCCCACGGTCAGCAGTGGGTTAGCAAAATGCTGATTGCCCCCGCCGGACAGCAGGTATCATTTTCCGCCACCTCTGACTATCTGGCGGGCACTCCTGACATTAACCCGCCGCGTCTAGCAGCGGGGGCGGGAATCGGAGCCCTGGCGCTATTGCTGGTCACTGGTTTTACCGGCATTGGCCTGGTAGGCGGTGCTCTAGTGGGGGCTACTACAATGGTAGGCACCGCACCTCAGCACATCGTGATTGAGCCCAATCAGCTTATTCAGGTGCAGGTAATCCAGGATATACCTCGAGCTATTCCCATTGCCTCGGCCCCCGAGAATAGCCGGCAGTGGGGAGACGGCGGCTGGTAAATTACGAGTAGCTACCGCAAGCTCGTTCGTCTGCGAGTACCGTTCAGACGCCACAACCCTTAGCAATACGAAAACAGGTCAAACGGGAACGGGCCATAGGTGCCTGACACCTCAGCGACTTCAGGATCTGACGTATGAAAGGTAATTAGCACCCCCCGAGACTGACCGCTGTAATCGTCCAAATACCAAGCTCCTTTGAGCGTATTGAATTTGAGGTATACCGCTCCTGCCCGAGGGGACAAATCTAGGCTTACATGGACCCCAAGCGCGCCCAAAAAAGTCTCTAAGGCTTGCTGGCCCTCAGCTAGGGTAGAAGCGCAAACGCCCAGAGTTTGGTAGTCAGACCATTCGTTAAAGCTGCAAAGGTCGGTCCGCACCTGCTCTGACTCAGCGGCTCCCAGGATTGAGGGCACGGTCAGGCGGCTGTACTGGCTCAGTCGCTGGCGGGCAGCGGCGAGGGCAGCGGGGAGTGGCAAGATCATAGGCTGGGCCGAGCAAAAGTGATTTTTAGTAAAACAGTTTGGGCTTACTAGCAGTGGGCCTCTGGCCTTCCTGTCAGAGGTGCTGCCATGACCTACCACGTTCGCGTATTGGACCTGCCGTCGAGCGATCGCCCGCGCGAACGGCTGCTAAACTGCGGGGCGAAGAGTCTTTCGACCGCAGAATTACTCGCCATTTTGCTGGGCACAGGCCAGGGATCAGGCAAGCTGTCGGCAGTGGGGCTGGGCCAGCTCATTCTCCAGGAGATGGGGCAAAATCAGCGCGATCCGCTGACTTCGCTGCGCGACGTGGCCGCCCACGATCTGACCACTATTGACGGCGTCGGCCCGGCCAAAGCCACCACCATATTAGCCGCCATTGAGCTCGGCAAACGGGTGCTGCAGGCTATCCCGCCCGAGAAAACCGTGGTAGACGATCCGGCGATCGCCGCCGCTGCCCTCAGCCACGACCTGATGTGGCAGGCCCAGGAGCGCTTTGCCGTCGTGCTGCTTGACGTGCGCCACCGGCTAATGGGCACCAAAGTAATTACCATCGGCACTGCCACCGAAACCCTGGCCCACCCTCGCGAAATCTTCAAAACCGTGATTCGCCACGGCGCGGTGCGCTGCATTGTGGCCCACAATCACCCGTCCGGAAACCTTGAGCCAAGCCCTGACGACCTGTCGCTAACCCGACAGCTCCTGCGGGGGGCGCAAATTCTTGCTGTGCCGGTGCTCGACCACCTAATCATTGGCAACGGCGACTTTCGCAGCCTGCGCCAGACCACTCAGCTCTGGCAGGAAACGCCCCAGGAAGTTTAGGGCACCATAAGCTCCCTCGCGCTATCGAAACAGCAGCACAGGGATACGGCTACCGCGCAGAATTTGGGAGGTTGTGCTGCCAATCACGAGATGACGAATACGGTTATGGCCGTAGGCTCCCATCAGCAGTAGGTCAATCTCAGCGGCGTCGGCGTACTGCGCGATCGCCACTTCCGGATCACCCTCCACTACGCGACAAACGGGCTCAAAGCCACCTACTCGCGCCTGTTCCTTAGCAGCTTCAAGACGAGCATTCGACGTTTTGTCCTCTACGTTCTTAGTAATGGTAACTATGTGCAGCTCCAGACCTTTGAAAGCCGCTGAATCGACTAAAAAGTGGAGCATCTTTTGACAGCTAGAGCTGCCATCGTAGGCCAGCAGCAGCCGCTCAACTGGCTTAAACTGTTGAGACGTCACTAGGCAGGGTTTGTGGCTAGCGCGAATCACTCGCTCTGTATTTACCCCCAGGTGATCGGGTGCGATCTCAGCCGACTCGCCCCGGTTGCCGAGCAGGATAATGTCTGCCTGAGCTTCAAATTCGTGAAACCGATCTACAAACGACCCTGTTTCATGGATTAGATTAATCGCCTCCACGCCATAGCTGGCGATCTCGTGCTGGGCATCCTGCAAAATTTGCCTGGCCCGCTGGTGATTAAGCTTGGCTTTTTCATGTTCTAACTCAACTAGCTTGTGAAGCAGCGTATCGGACGCATCGACCCCAATCGCACCGCTGAAGTTTTTTGTTTCAGCTGAAGCTTTCCCCTGCTCATCGGTGACGTAAAGTACATCCACCGTTGCCGCCAGTCGAGCCGCTAGCCAGGCTGCGTAGTGGTAACCAGCTTGAGAAAACGTTGAGCCATCGATGCACAACAAGATCCGTTTCATAATGATTCAAGTCCTTTAGTGGCTCACCATTTTCTTGAGCGCATCGGGGTGATTGTGAATAGCTAGTCTGTCGATCAAGGTAGCGCTAGCTTCGTTGAGGCCTAAAATTTCAACATCTGCACCGCTGCGTCGAAAATTAATCACGACTTGATCGATAGCCGACACTGCCGACTGATCCCAGACATGAGCATTATTAAAGTTGAGCGTTACTTTTCCGATCTCTTCGTGAAAGTCGAAGTTTGCCAAGAAGTCATCAACTGAAACAAAGAAAATCTGGCCAAAAACGCTGTAGGTTCGGTGGGTTCTATCAGCGTTTAAGAAATTATCTACAAAGACAATTTTGGCAATCTTGCGTGAGAAAAACACGGTGCTTAGAGCAACCCCAATCACCACGCCTAAGGCCAGATTGTGGGTGAAAACCGTAACGAGTACGGTACTGATCATGGCGGCCGACTCGCTGCGCGGCACCCTGCGAAAATGGATTAGCGATGACCAGTTAAAGGTGCCAACAGACACCATGATCATCACGGCGACTAGCGCCGCCATTGGAATCTTCTCGACCCACGGGCCTAGGAATAGCATAAAGAAAAGTAGGAAAACCCCAGCGCTAAAGGTAGACAAACGGCCGCGTCCGCCCGATTGAATATTAATAATCGACTGGCCAATCATGGCGCAGCCCGCCATGCCGCCAAAAAAGCTGCTGACAACATTGGCAATCCCCTGCCCTGTCGCCTCCTGATTTTTGTCGCTGGGAGTGTTCGTTAGCTGATCTAGCAAAGAAGCCGTTAGCAATGACTCCAGCAGGCCAACAACGGCCAGCGTCAGCGCGTAGGGAAAGATGATGCTGAGTGTTGCAAAATTAAGCGGCACCTGCGGCAGCACAAATGGCGGAAACGAGGTTGGTAGCGCCCCCATATCTCCTACCGTTGGGACGCTAACGCCTGCGAAAAGAGAAACTGCGGTGATGGCGACGATCGCTACCAGCGGCGACGGCAAGACGGTCGTTACTCGTGGCAGCAGGTAGATAATGGCTAAAGCCGCCGCTGTCATCACGTATACAGAAGCAGGCACGTTGGTTAACTGGGGTAGCTGCGCTAAAAAGATCAAAATAGCTAGCGCGTTCACGAAACCCACCATAACAGCGCGGGGGATATACTTCATCTGACGGCCTAGCTTAAGCCAGCCAAAGATAATTTGAAGCACTCCCGTCAAAATTCCAGCCGCGAAGAGATACTGGACGCCATGATCTTTGACCAGCTCAATCATCAGCAGCGCCATTGAAGCCGTCGCCGCTGATACGAGTCCAGGCCGACCGCCAAAAATTGCTGTTACCATGGCGATTATAAAAGAGGCATATAACCCTACTTCAGGGTCAACTCCCGCAATAATTGAGAAGGCGATCGCCTCTGGAATCAGCGCTAGTGCAACCACTATTCCAGCTAAAAGATCAGCTCGGATATTCGAGAGCCAGTCCTGCTGAATTGTGCTTCTAAGCGATTTAAGATCCAAGGAGTCTCCGCAGCTGTGCACTTAAGAAGCTTACATTACAAAACAGCGGCTTTGTCCCTACATGTCCTTACAAGTCACAGCAGAAACCTTACGTAACCCTTCTTAAGCTGAGCGTATCGCTACGGTGTATGACGGACGCTGGGATTTTTCTCGCTGGGTTTTGACCAGACGAAAGTTCTGATCAATGTAGAGGTTGTCGAGCTGAGGTCGGGCTTTAGCGATCTGCTGATACTGCTTTGCGGTCATGCGATCGCTGCTCTGGGCACTAGGCTGAGGCTGGGCAGGGTTCTTCTGATATTTAGCCGCCGCTCGATCAAACCAGTTCTGAGCGGCTCCAGCGCCGAAGGAACGAGAGCCAAAGCGCAGTATCTGTTGAATAGAGACATTTTGAATATCCCAGCAGTGCTGACCGGTTTGCCCCAGGTCCAAAGGGTGCTCTAATTCAGCTGGAGCCTGTACGGCGTAGCTCTGCATAATCATCAAATCGTAGCTGAGCAGCCAGCGCGAGATCCAGCTCAGGAGCGGAGCCTTGCGGCCTGGTTTGTAGCGGGCCAGGTTGGCATAAAACCCGCCGTCGCCAAAGATTTGGTAAGACTCGTCGCGCACTCGCCCCGGCAGAATGTCTTGAAAAGGATTGGTCGACCAAACCGGAAACCAAATCCCTTTCAGAAGCGGCACTTGCTGATACAGGTCGGGGGTAGGGTTACGCGTCTCAAGCTCGTTGAACAGAGGCATGAGAATCTCATTGCCGAAGCGGACTTTCTTCGCCATCGGTTCGGCGTCTCGCGCTTCGACCTGTTTTAGCAAACTTGACTTTAGGGTCGCCGTGTCGGCAGCGGCCAGTGCACTAGCCTCAAAAGGGGCATCTAAAACAATAGAATCCATCGCGTAATCAAGCCTCCATACAAGTAGCCTAGGTACCGCGATCCTGAGGGGTTAGTCTCTAGGCAAACGCCGACCCGCCCGTGGGTGGCACATCCTGCCAGCGCCCGTTGCCAATGGCGCGCACGGCTTCTTTAAGGCTGACATCCCCTGTGTAGAGGGCGCGGCCAACAATTACCCCCGACACGCCCTGACTTTCTAAGGGCAGCAGGCTGAGCAGATCGCGCAGGGCACCGACACCACCGGAGGCGATGACGGGTATAGTTACGGCCTCGGCCATCGCCCGCATAGCGGGGATGTTAGGCCCCTCGAGGGTGCCGTCGCGCTGAATATCTGTGTAGATTACAGCGGCTGCACCCCGCTGCTCCATTTGCTGAGCCAGTTCAATGGCGTCTACTGCAGAGGTTTCGAGCCAGCCTCTGGTGGCAACTTTGCCATCGCGGGCATCGATACCGACAATGATCTGGCCAGGGAATTCGCCGCTGAGGTCACCAACGAGATCGGGATTGTCTACCGCTGCGGTGCCCAGAATGGCGTAGCGCACGCCAAGGGCAAATAGATCGGTGACTCGGGCGCGATCGCGCAGCCCTCCCCCCACTTCCACCGGCACATCCACTGCCCGCACGATGGCCTCGATGGCCTGCCAGTTTTCGGGCTTGCCCGACTTAGCCCCATCTAGATCGACTAGGTGCAGCCGAGTCGCCCCCTGGTCAACCCACTGCCGCGCCACCTCTACCGGGTTGTCGTTAAAGACTTCGGTTTGGGCGTAGTCGCCCTGGTACAACCGCACGCAGCGACCGTCAATTAAATCGATAGCGGGGATAACTTCCATGAAATTGCCAGCGTACCTAAGCTTGCCATTCCATAGTGACACAGCCAGCGACGGCCATATCCCCTATTCACCGGGCTCACATTCCCGTAAACTCCTAAATGCGAATCACCACCGAGAGCCATGCTAGACCTGACCGGTAAAAACGCCCTGGTAACAGGCATTGCCAACAATAAATCGATCGCCTGGGGTATTGCCCAGCAGCTGCATGCGGCCGGGGCCAACCTAGGCGTCACCTACCTGCCCGACGAGAAAGGCAGGATGGAAGGCAAGGTCAAAGACTTAGTTGCCCCCCTCAACCCCAGCCTGTTTTTGCCCTGCAATGTACAGGACGAGGAGCAGGTGGAGCAGGTGTTCAGCGCTGTTCAAGAGCAGTGGGGCAAGCTCGATATTCTGATTCATTGCCTGGCCTTTGCTAAGCGCGACGACCTGACCGGTGACTTCAGCGCTACCTCTAAAGAAGGCTTTCAGCTAGCGCTAGATATTAGCGCCTACTCACTGATTACCCTGGCGCGAGGAGCCAAGTCGCTGATGACCGAGGGCGGCAGCATTGTCACTCTCACCTACCTAGGCGGGGTGCGGGTAATCCCTAACTACAACGTCATGGGCATTGCCAAGGCGGCCCTAGAAATGAACGTGCGCTACCTGGCCGGTGAGCTTGGCCCCAGCAACATTCGCGTCAATGGCATCTCAGCTGGCCCCATTCGCACCCTGGCTTCGTCGGCAGTGGGCGGCATTCTCGATATGATTCACCACGTGGAAGAGGTCGCCCCCCTGCGC
>JBARUP010000328.1:0-7092 GCA_049645805.1 Nodosilinea sp. | reverse complement strand
GGTGTCGGGCGGCCACACCAGCCTAATTCAGGTGAAAGACTGTGGCCAGTACCAAACCCTGGGCCAAACCCGCGACGATGCGGCTGGCGAGGCTTTTGATAAAGTGGCCCGGCTGCTGGGGCTGGGCTACCCCGGTGGCCCAGCCATTGACGCCTTGGCAGAAACGGGTGACCCCAGCGCTTTTTCGCTGCCCGAGGGCAACATTTCGCTACCGGAAGGCGGCTTTCATCCCTACGACTCGAGCTTTAGCGGGCTCAAGACAGCGGTGCTGCGGCTGGTCGAGAAACTCAGGGTCGAGGGGCTAGATCCGCTGCCGGTAGCAAATCTAGCCGCTAGTTTCCAAGCTACGGTAGCCCGCAGCCTCACCCGGCGCGTAGTGGCCTGCGCTCAGGCCTACGGCCTGAATACCGTAGCCGTGGGGGGAGGGGTCGCCGCCAACAGCGGTCTGCGCCAGCATCTTCAGCAGGCGGCTACAGAACACGGCCTGCAGGTGATTTTTCCGCCCCTCAGCCTGTGCACCGACAACGCAGCCATGATCGGCTGCGCCGCCGCCGATCATTTTAGCCGTGGCCATCGATCCAGTCTGGCGCTAGGAGCGCAGTCGCGGCTAGACTTAGCGCGAGTTATGGAGCTCTATGTCCCCAGCTCGACCTGCCTATCTTACGAGCTTGACGCTACACTGAGAGGGGAGCCGTGCACGTCCTCGGTGACGCTGCCCGCTTGAGCTTTGTTTTCAGCCTTGTGTATGTGTTGTGATGAGTTCTATGGCTCGACTCCACCAGCTGCGGCGATCGCCCCAGATCCTAGAGCTGGGTAGTATCGTTTTGGGGGCAGTGCTAATGTTCGGGTGTGGGCCTCAGCCCCAGGCCACCGACGGCGCTCAAAGCTACGAAGCCCAGCTAGCGCAGCACCTGACAGCGACAGGCGGAGTCATGTACGGGGCCTACTGGTGCCCTCACTGTGCCGATCAAAAGGCGATGTTCGAAGCGGCAGCCGCTCAGGTTCCCCAGGTGGAGTGTGCCGCCGACGGTGACAATCCACAGCCTGAGCTTTGTCAGCAAAAGGGAATTAAGGGCTATCCGACCTGGGAAATTGACGGTCAGCTGTATCCGGGGGTGCAGCCCCTCGATCGGCTTGCTGAGCTATCCGGCTTTAGTCCTCCTCAATAGTGTCGTCACTGGCGTACTTTGCCGCCCAACTTGATACTTGCTAAATCTCTAGCCGCCGTAAAACCGTTGCATAATCCTAGCTCCCATTCCCATCCCCACCTGCACGAGGTCGATATCACTGCTGATAGCAGTGCCCATCCCCATGTGCACGATCCAGAATCGCTGCGACGTATCGTCAATCGTCTGGCTCGTATTGAAGGCCACATCCGCGGCATCAAAACCATGGTGCAGGAGAGTCGGCCCTGCCCTGATGTGCTGGTGCAGGTGGCGGCGGTGCGGGGTGCGCTCGATCGCGTGGCCCGCATTATTCTCGATGAGCATCTGAGCGAGTGCATCGGCCGCGCCGCTGAGAACGGCAATATTGAAAAAGAAATTGCCGAGCTGAAGTCCGCCCTCGATCGCTTTTTGCCCTAGCGCCCTGCTTAGGCCGAAACAAATCGTTCGTGCTGACGCAGCAGACGGCACTCGAACTGGCGCACCCACTGGCTAAAGCGATCGCCTCCTTTAGCTGTAGTAAAGCTTAGCGGCTGCCGCAGGAGCAAGGCTACGTAGGTCTCTTTAGTGCGCACCACAACGGCGGTTTGCTGCTCTAGCTCAATGCAGATATGAGAAAATCCGTATAGCTTCAAAGATGACATCAGCAAAGACTTTAGGCCCAGTGCCTGAAATACAAGCTGTACCCAGCCGGTGCTGTCGTGGTCGATAGTGATGAAATACTCTTGAGGAAGGCCGTTGAAGTCAAAAATTGCGACTCCAATAATGTTTGCCAACATAGCGTTTTGAGCCGAGAGGGCTGCAGACGATGTCTGTACACATGCTTTAGCCATAGTCATAGTCATAAATCTCTGTAAGTGATACAGACTGCTGACGAAATAGGCTTAGATCAATGCTTGGCTGTGGGGAAACCCTGATAGTTATAGCTCTAGCATACTCGGCTAAGCCTAAGGAAATATACCTAAAGATACCATTTGATCACTTCTTACGTGTTCAGTAAGGCTGTGAACTGACACAACAAGCAACAGAGCGCGAATCAGCCGCAGACTGGCCTCTAATAATTCAGGTAATGATTCAAGCAGTCGTTTGAGCTTTTACGTGGTCTTGACTGCGCGGTCCTTAAAGAGCGAGCGTCAGCCGAGATTCCAACAAACGTTAAGGAAACCGCAATCGCTGTTCAAAGGGTTGCTAAAAATCGTATGTTTTAAAGGGATACCGCCCCATACAGCGGCCTCTATATACCTCTATGTTGCATTTGTAAGAGACTCAGCATTATCTATGGCTTCCCCCACCATCGAATCGGTTCTGCAAGAAGATCGTCTGTTCCCCCCTGCCGATGAGTTTGTCCAGAATGCCTCTATCAATAGCCTAGAGGCGTACCGCGCTCTAACTGAGCGGGCGGCGGCAGACCCGGCAAAATTTTGGGCTGAGCTAGCGGGTCAAGAGCTGCACTGGTTCAAGCCCTGGGACACTGTACTTGACTGGCAGCCCCCGTTTGCGAAGTGGTTTGTGGGGGGCAAGATCAACATTTCCTACAACTGCTTAGATCGCCACCTGACAACTTGGCGACGCAACAAAGCCGCGCTGATCTGGGAAGGAGAGCCAGGGGACAGCCGCACCCTAACCTACGCTCAGCTGCACCGCGAGGTGTGCCAGGTAGCTAATGTGCTGAAAGATCTGGGGGTGCAAAAGGGCGATCGCGTCGGTATCTATATGCCCATGGTGCCGGAGGCGGCGATCGCCATGCTGGCCTGTGCCCGCATTGGTGCCCCCCACACCGTTATTTTTGGCGGATTTAGCGCTGAAGCTCTCAAAGATCGCCTCAACGACGCCGAGGCCAAAGTTGTGATTACCGCCGACGGCGGCTTTCGCAAAGACAAGGTAATACCGCTCAAGGCCGCCGTCGATCAGGCTCTGGCCGAAGATGGGGTACCCAGCATGTCGGCAGTACTGGTGGTGCAGCGCACCAAATCTGACATCTCGATGGTAGAAGGGCGCGACCACTGGTGGCACGAGCTTCAGGCTACCGCTTCGGCCCACTGCCCACCAGAAGAAATGGATGCCGAGGATCTGCTGTTTATTCTCTACACCAGCGGCACTACAGGCAAGCCTAAGGGGGTGGTGCACACCACGGGCGGCTACAACCTCTATACCCACATGACCTTTAAGTGGGCCTTCGACATCAAAGATACCGATGTCTACTGGTGCACCGCCGACGTTGGCTGGATTACCGGCCACAGCTACATTGTCTACGGCCCGCTGTCGAACGGGGCCACCACAATGATGTATGAGGGCGTGCCCCGCCCCTCAAATCCCGGCTGCTTTTGGGACGTGATTGAAAAGTACGGGGTAACCATTTTCTACACCGCCCCGACGGCGATTCGCGCCTTTATTAAGATGGGCGATGAGCTGCCTAAAGCCCGCGACCTGTCGTCACTGCGGCTGCTGGGCACCGTCGGTGAACCAATTAACCCAAAAGCCTGGATGTGGTATCACCAGGTAATTGGTGGCGAGCGCTGTCCTATTGTTGACACCTGGTGGCAAACCGAAACCGGCGGCTTTATGATTACGCCGCTGCCGGGGGCGATCGCAACTAAACCGGGCTCTGCTACCCTGCCCTTCCCCGGTATTTTGGCCGATGTGGTAGACCTAGATGGCAACCCCGTGCCCCCGGGCGAAGGCGGCTACCTGGTAGTCAAGCACCCCTGGCCCAGCATGATGCGCACCGTCTACGGCGACGACGACCGCTTTCGCCGCACCTACTGGGAGCACATTGCCCCCGTCAACGGCCAGTACCTGTACTTTGCGGGGGACGGCGCTCGCAAAGACGCCGACGGCTATTTTTGGGTAATGGGCCGCGTCGACGACGTGATCAACGTGTCGGGTCACCGCCTCGGCACCATGGAGGTGGAGTCGGCCTTGGTATCTCATCCTGCCGTAGCCGAAGCCGCCGTAGTGGGCCGCAAAGACGATATCAAAGGCGAAGACATTTTTGCTTTTGTCATCTTAGAGGGCCAGTACAGCGCCAGCGATGACCTCAAGCAGAAACTTAAACAGCACGTTGTGAACGAGATCGGCGCGATCGCGCGCCCCGGCGAGATTCAGTTTGCCGATGCCCTGCCTAAAACGCGATCGGGCAAGATCATCCGCCGCTTCTTGCGCAATTTGGCCAGTGGAGAAGCGATCGCAGGCGATGCTTCTACCATGGAAGATCAGAGCGTACTTGATCAGCTGCGCCAGAGCTAGCCGGTAACCTTCGCGTGCGCCACCGCCCGGTGTGGCGCACAAGGCCATAGGGTGTGGAGCGACATTTCTCAGCAATGTCTGAGTGCTACTGGCACAGCCTCCTTACCGCGTCGTTTTTAGAGCCTTTAGACTAACGACGGCTAGCGCTGCTTCCAAGTGCTGGCCTGAGATATTCCCCACGTCTAAATAGTTGTGCCAGCAAAACTGTCGTGATCAACTGTCCCTATCGCTCTCGGCAGATGCATTGAATGGATATTTCAACAAGATGGGTTCGTCACTGTCTTTAGAGCGAATAGCTACGGCTACAGCGGGCTCGCTTAAAACTTTAAAGAGCTGACCTTAGCTGTCAAGCTAGAACAATCTTTAGACTAGTTTGAGTCAAAACTCTATCTCTTAAGACGTAGATCTTCACATGTGTTGAAGCTCTAACATCCCAGGATTTTACTCCATTTTAGGGATGATGAAGTAGAGTAAACCATCAGCTAGCTTTTTATTAATTAGCTGAGACTTGGCGAGTGGGGCGAGCGTTCTCAAGCAGCAGTACACCTTTTCAGCAGGGACTACAGCTGCTGTCTATAAGGATAATCAGCTTCATAAAGGCGTCTCCGCTTGGCAGTCTGACAACGCTTTAGCCTCAGTTCGGGCATTTAAGGCAACGAAAGAAAGTCCTGTTTTGACCATGAACAGATCGGTGCTGAGTGAACAAGAAAGAGCTTGATGAAGTCGATCTGATCCTAGGGTGCCCGGCGCTAAGCAAAGACGACTAGAGAAAACCTTGTTGAAACCATTCACTCTTTTGGATGATAGGTTTCGATAGCATAACTACAATTCGATTGTGTAAATGGGCCGACTTGTTTGCTATTATTCATCTGCTACACCAAGTCCAGCTTAGGTCTGTCACAGATAAAGCTCTGCTTCTGGGCTTGGATAAGTATTTGACAGGTATCATCCTCGGAGAAGGTTGGCTCACTGTTTTCTCACCTAACTCTATGACTCATCGCAAGGACTTTTCCTAACAATGGTAGACAACACAACACCGCTGACCGGTAAGGTACTACTTCAGAAAGTGAAAGATCTTTCTGAACTCACCAAGCGTGAAACGGCTAAGGAATGCGGCTACTACACACTTACTAAAGATAAGCAGGTACGGATTAATCTGTCCGGCTTTTACGACGCGCTATTAGAAGCTAAAGGTATCAATCTTGATCCTGAAAGTAACAAAGACGGTCGGGGTCGCGAGGCGACCTATCGAGTGAGCGTCCACAAAAACGGCCAGATTGTTATCGGTGCCACTTATACTCAAGAAATGGGGCTGGTGACTGGAGACGAATTTGAAATCAAGCTGGGCTACAAGCACATTCAGCTCAAGCAGTTGGGCACCGACCTCGATGAAGAATAGTACGAGAATACTGATATGAATGCTGCGACGAGTGGCGTAGCATTCGCCCATCTGGCTGTTTTTTTTTGGTTTGGATAGCTTTAGGGACTGGGGCCATTTTGCTGGTCGCTCGAGTCGGTCAAATCCCGCTTGTTTACCCGGTTGCTGCCCAGCACAAATTGCCTCTGCTGCTGCCGTTGTATCTGCTGGCTCCTGTGGCGACTGAGTTCTATCGTCGCCTAGAGGTGGGCAGATGGTCTAACTACGGGGTGGGCTGGCATCAGTCCTTTTTTAGGCTGGCGGCGGCGGGTTTTGGGGTGGCGGCGGCAGGTGTAGTCATTTTGACCGCGCTACAGGTAGGCCTAGGCTGGCGGCGATGGCACACTCCTGCCCCGATGTCTAATTCCCCAGACGCTAGCCAGGATGGCAGCTCCAGAGCTAGACCTGGAGCAGTACTTCTAGCCGTGCTGCCCCTAGCCCTATTTGTGGGCTGGATTGAGGAACTAGTCTTTCGGGGCGTTCTAGTCAACGGGCTAGAGCGGGTCTTGCCATTTTGGCTAATAGCAGTTGTCGTTAGCCTTGTTTTCGCTGTTTCTCATCTAGTGTGGGATGGCTCTGCCGGAGCACCTCAGCTGCCGGGGCTGGCGGTGATGGGTGCGGTACTGCTGCTGGCTCGCTGGGTGAGTGGCGGTAGTCTAGGGCTGGCCTGGGGACTACACGCGGGCTGGGTATACGCGATCGCCGCTATTGATGCCCTTGCCCTCCTCAAGCCGGGTAAAGCCAGTCCTATCTGGCTGGTGGGCCTGCCGGATCAGCCCCTTACAGGTCTGCTGCCGCTGGGTCTACTAAGTTTGACCGGGCTGTGGCTGTGGATGCTGGCTTAGGGTAATTAAGGTGATCGGGGTCAGCGGCTGCCAACGGGTCAGTGAGCCAACCCGTACGCCGTGCTGGACCTGCACCTGGCGCAGCCGGGCGCGCCAGGGAGGTAGCTGAGCACCTTCGGCCCAGGCTAGTACCTCGCCTGTGTGCTCTAGGGTGGCTAAGGCCAGCACGATACACCCCTGAGGGAGGAGGCAGCTCGCGCACAGATTTAAGATATGGCTCAGACGACCGCCGCTGCCGCCGATAAAGACGCGATCGGGATGGGGTAAGCCAGCCAGCGCCTCTGGCGCAGAGCCGTAGACGGGGTAAAGGTTGGGGCTGCCTAGGCGGCGCTGGTTCTGCTGAATCAGACCGTGCCCAGCGGCAGTTTTCTCGATCGCATAAATCTGGGCAGTGGGGCAGAGACGGCTCAGCTCTACGCTA
>JBARUP010000327.1:0-16413 GCA_049645805.1 Nodosilinea sp. | reverse complement strand
GTGAGTAATGCCAGTCTCTTGGGGGGAAAGAGCGCTCTCGGGGAGGCCTACCGCGAAGTTAAGATCAACAGTAGGCCAGTCTGGCCGCAGGCTAGCGGCTAAAGCGGGGTGCTCGGTTTCTAGGCCGCTATCAACGATGAAGACCGTAACGTGGGGAGACCCGGTCGTAAGCTGATGAGCTGCTGCTAGATGAATAGCCTGATGATTCCAGTATTGGTGGCTCGATTCGAAGTCACTGTCCTGGGAAAGCCGCGCGGTGTCAGGCGAAAAATCTGCTGGGCCAATTTGTTCGGGCTCGGCGAAGCGAAGCTCTGAGTATTGCTGAGCTTGCTGAATCACCTCTAAAACAGCCCCTAAGGGATCGGTATCAACCGGACAACCGGGAATCTGGGCGCGAACGTAGCCCAAATCGCTTAGGCTAGCCGTTTGGTCGGGTGCGATTTGCAGGTTGAGGGTGGTGAGAATGGTATCAATGCGATCGCGGCTGGTGCCAGGATCAAACCACAGATCAACGGCTAGGGGCACGACATATCGTACGATACCCGCCGCATCCCGCAGCGCTGGGCAAATTCGTCCGGTCAGGGCATGCTTCAGTAGCGTGGGCTGTGGCGCTACCGATGGGGAGGGCGCGACTAAGGTAATCTGCTGAACGCCCATAGAAAGCGTGCGGCCCGTAAAACCAGGCAGCGAATCTATAGAGACGGTTTCAAAGTCTGAAGCCCGCGTAATTGCGCTGTAAAACCCCGGCACAGGCGTAACGGCGACGTTTTCTCCTTTGGGCTTATCGAACCAGCTATAGCTCGGTAGCTCTAACAACGGTTCGAGCACGTCGAGGGAGAGCTGTGAAACTTGAGCGAACTCGGTGAGTGAGAAGAAAGGGCGATTATCCCGGAGCAGCGGCAGTCTATCAGGCTTTAATCCTGGTAGCTGCTGTAGCTGAGCCGGACTCATCCTGTTCGGATTGAGTCGATAGTCTCGCAGACTGTCGGGGTGCAGTAGCCAGGGAAGCAGCGTATCTAAAGGGAGACGACTGTGCTGGTGAGCCCGATCTAGATCCTCGAGCGTACCCCGATGGTGAACGATGCGCTCGGCGGCTGTTAAGTCTAGACCTAAAACAACGCTGAGTTTAGTTGCAAGGGAGAGCTGAGTCATGGTGCTTAGAGCCGATGGCTAGATCGAATGTGGGTTTAGCTGCCCCTGGTTATGGAGAGGGCTAGAGCTGCGATCGCAGCCGCAATCACGGTGGCGGGAGAAGAGCCCGTTAGCACCTCAGCGGGTTTACCATTCAGGCTATGCTCGGGCGACAGTAAGGAAGAAACCTGACCGAGAGTAATCCAGTCTGCTGTTTCAAAATCTGTGCATTCTGGCAGCTTTTGGCCCCTGATGTCTGCGCCAGTAATCGCCATCACACCAGGTAAACTAGCCGGAAACAACAGCCGATCAGCGCCGCGATTACCGGCGGCGGCGAAGATACGAATACCGCTGGCAAGGGCCATCTCGATCGACTGTGCCACCGCTCGCGACGGGCTAGATCTGCCCAACGGCAAAGCAAGAATATCGACCTGCTGATGCATTGCCCACCGAATCCCTTTGGCTAAAAAGCGTTCGGTATGGGCAGACGGCGAGCCTTTAAACACCTTGCCAAACAACAGAGTGGCGTCAGGGACAAGTCCCCCTCGTCCCACCAGCAGCGCCGACATTTGTGTCCCGTGGCCGGTGGAATCCGCTAGCGAACCGCTGCCGGTGAAGTTTTTAGCCTCTAAGTCTGAGCCCACCAGGCTAGGATGCAGCCAGTCCAAGCCACTATCTAACAGTGCAATCCGAATGCCTCGGCCCGTAGATCGGTAGAAGTCGGGATGCCATCGCAGCGCATTGGGCTGAGCACTGACCCGTGAGAATTCTTCTATCTGCTGATGAAGAGAGGCAGAAAAGACGTTGATAGAACAGGCGGGATAAGCATGAAACGCCGTCATAAGGATTACCTAAAGCCATCGGCGATGTCGGGCAAGAAGCTACTCACCCGACATCGCAGCCATCACTCAGCGACTACGCATAGATACGCCACTGGTAGTCCAGCCTATAGCGACCGCCGAACCCACTAAAGCGAACCGTGCGGATAGGCGACCAGGGATTGCCCCACTGCCCATTGGGATAGTGCCAGCGAGCGCCAAACGAAGGCACCGTAATCCAGGCGGTGTAGGGCTTAAAGATGTCATCTTTTAAGAGCTTGATGAGCCAGTTCACCAGCTTGTCTACCACCCAGGCAACCAGTTTGCCAATCGCTTTGCCGATAGCTGCGCCGATCTCAGCAGAGCCAAACAAAGATCCAACGGCTCCACCTGCAGCTTCAATAGCTTTCGCGATCGCAGCCTTCACTTTATCTCGAATTCGCGTCCAAAGACTATTGAGAAAAGTAGAGAGACCACCGTTATCTTTCTCTGCCATGACGAAGGTTACGCCATATTTTTTGGGCCAGTATCGGCCTTCGCGCATGCCAAACATGTGATAGCGCCAGTTGCCGTAGTTTTTCTCTTTACCATCTTTAAAACCACTGCCGATATAGCGCTCGTTAATCTTCTTGGCATCGCCATCTTCGTCGGTAGAAACCCCAGCTAGGGCAATCTCATCATTACCTAACCATTCAGGGTTAGTTTCGTCTTCGCACTTGATTTTGCGCACGTACAGGCCGAGTTTATCGGTTGTAGCCTGGCCTTCAAAGTCGTCGTCAAAGGAGTCCATTGAGCTATAGGGATCGCCATCATACACTTCTCCCCAAACCTGACTGAATCGATTGCTGTCCAGCACGCCTGATTCAATCGCTGCTGATTGGGAGTCGTTCATTGCGCTCTCAAAATCAGCCGCTGGAACCCCTAGATTGGCCTGAGGAATCAGCAGTCCGCCATCGGTAGCCGTTACTTGGGAGAGCGGCACTGAAATCCGTGCCTCTGGCAATCCCAACAGTTTCGAACTGATTTTCAAAGGCGGAAGTCCTTGATCTACCCGTTCAAAGCCGCTATTTAAAACCGCCTGGGCGGGCAGCTGCCCGTAGCGACCAAATACGGTCTGCCGGACGGTAGGCGACGCTTTTACTAGCTCTGCCGCCTGGGTTCTCGCCTGAGAGAGCATCTCCGACTTTACAGACTTCAATGCCCCTTTGAAGTCGGCAGCCAAACTATCAGGCTGCACCTGCGCATCTTCCTCGGCAGCGACCGCGGTTACCGTATATTTAGCCGCATTGAAAACATCCTCTGCAATCTTAAGCAGTTCGCCGTCAAGCTCTTCAATCGAGGGGCCTTCTGTAATGGTGGGTTTGATATTGAGCAGTCCCGGGCGAAACTGAAGCTGCTCTAGCTGTAGATTAGTACTGACAGGCATGGTCAAAAATCCTATTGTTGAACAACGTACCGATCAGCTCGTCCTACTTCTCCGAAGATGCAATAAATCAAGCTTATGCGTTTGCTTATTGCTCAAAAATTGGAGACGAAAGATGATCTAAAGGGTCTGTAGCAAGCTACACGGCTACGGAGAACGCCAGCATCCCTGAAGCCTTTTTCTAAAAGGATTATGGCTAATTTCATAACCACGAATCTTGCTGCATGCATCAACTGTAGCAACTGGATCACGCTGACCAAAGTACCCTCTAGGGTAATCTTTGATCGTTTTCTCTTGTTTAGAAACGAGTTATAGACTTGGCCTAAAAGACATCTAAAATGTCGGCCGCAGATCCTCTATTTTTCTCTTTAGGCTATTTTTAAACTAGCGATATGGTGATTGTCCCTGTGGTCCTATTTGTGCCGCGATCGATAACCTGAGCATTTAGAGCATAAGGAGCCAAATGAGGCAGCGATCGCGAATGGTAGAGTTTGTGGCCCTAAGCGGTCACAGCGGGCGATTTCTGCAAGGCGTTGGAAATCTAAAAGAGCTATTCCAGCCCGCCTAGAGAGCGAAGAATAATCCTAGCGCCTTGGAACGTCACGGTTGGACGCTGCCGACCCAGGGGCTGACTGCACGGTGCTCTCGACTAGCTGAGTCACGCTCCCTGCTGCCACGGGATTGGTTCAGCCAAATCAGTATCTCCCGCTATGATAAGTGCACGTGATCTAGTGCCCCCGTACCGTGACTGAGCCTGCATTAGTCCCCTCCACAACCTCTACAAATACACCTGGCCTGCCGCGCCAGCGATGGCAGGTGGCCGCGGCAAATGCGCCCCTAGCCACATCTTTAGCTCAGGTCACGGGGCTATCGCCGCTGCTGACTCAGGTGTTAATCAACCGGGGCATTGCTACCCCGAAGCAAGCCGCAGATTTTCTCGACCCCGAGCGGCAGCAGCTGCCCTCGCCCCTGGCAGAGTTTCCCGACTTGACCGCGAGTTTAGAGCTGCTAGTGACGGCGATTACCACCCAGCAGGCGATCGCGATCTGCGGCGACTACGACGCCGACGGCATGACCAGCACGGCGCTACTGCTGCGGGCGCTGCGGGCGCTGGGAGCGCAGGTTACCTACACCATCCCCAGTCGCATGGCCGAGGGCTACGGCATCAATACCCGCATTGTGGAAGACTGCTACGCCGAAGGCGTCAGTATTATCCTTACCGTAGATAACGGCATTGCGGCGGTGGCCCCGATCGCGCGGGCCAGAGAGCTAGGCCTAGCGGTAATTGTCACCGACCACCACGATATTCCGCCTCAGATTCCGCCCGCCAGCGCGATTTTGAACCCCAAGCTGCTGCCCGAAACCTCTCCCTATCGAGGGGTAGCGGGCGTTGGCGTGGCCTACATTCTGGCGGTGTGTCTGGCTCAGGCGCTGGGCCGCACCCAGGATTTAACCGGGCCGCTGCTAGAGCTGTTTACCCTGGGCACCATTGCCGATCTGGCTCCGCTGACGGGGGTAAATCGCCGCTGGGTGCGGCGGGGGCTAGGGCTGCTGCCCCGGTCGCGCCTGTTCGGCATTCAGGCGCTAATTCAGGTAGCGGGGCTGGCGGATCAAAGCAAACCGCTCAAGCCCGAGCACATTGGCTTTCGCCTGGGGCCGCGCATCAACGCCGTGGGCCGCATCAGTGAGCCACAGATTGTGATCGATCTGCTGACCACCGACGATGTGGGGGTGGCGCTAGAGCGAGCTATGCAGTGCGAGCAGATCAACGCCACCCGCCAGGACCTGTGCCAGAGCATTGAGCAGGAGGCGGTGGCCTGGTGTGAGCAGCAGCGCGGGCTGGGCACAGTGGATATTGAGCGCGATCGCGTGCTAGTCGTCGTGCAGCCCGGCTGGCACCACGGCGTCATTGGTATTGTGGCCTCGCGGCTGGTGGAGCGCTACGGCGTGCCTGTCTTCATCGGCACCTACGAAGATGACGAGCACAAGGTGATTCGCGGCTCGGCGCGGGGGATTCCAGAATTTGACGTGTTTGCCGCTCTGCAAACCTGCTCTGATCTAATGGAGAAGTTTGGCGGCCACCGGGCGGCGGGGGGCTTTTCGTTTTTGGCTAAGCATCTGCGCCAGATAACCTCGCGGTTGTCGCACTACGCCTGCCAGGTTCTCACGGTTGACCTGCTCAAGCCCTTGGTCAAAATCGATAGCCAGGCTGAACTAAGCGAGATTGATCAGGGGCTGTTCGATCAGATCGACCACCTGCACCCCTGCGGCATCGAGAACCCCGACCCTGTATTTTGGACGCCAAACCTGCGGGTGCTAGAGCAGCAGACCGTAGGCCGCAACCGTGACCACCTCAAGCTGGTGCTGGGGGAGGCGAAAGGAAATGCCACGATCAAGGCGATCGCCTGGCGCTGGGGCGAATACTACCCTCTGCCCGATCGCCTCGACGTGGCCTACAAGCTGAAGCAAAACGAATGGCAGGGCACAACCAGCGTAGAGCTGGAGCTGGTGGGGGTACAGCCAGCGGCGGGGGCTACGGCAGTTGCGATCGCCAAAGCCAAGGTTGAACAGGCCACTCGTTTGGGGCCGTCGCTGCCTAAGCTATCGCTCGGTGGTGCAACACCCGCTTATCAGCCCGAACCTGTGCACGACGATGCTGTAGTCAATCCGCGCCAGCCTGCACCTGAGCCTGCCCTAGACCAGCAGCAGGCCGCCGCCCCAGCTAAGGAAAACCCCGCCCCGACTAAGGAAAACCAGAGGGACAACCTTCTCGAACCAGTATCAGTACCGGCAGAGACAAATTCGATAACGACCAAGGCTGCCAAATCCACTGCCGAATTCACCTTTAGCAACCGCCGCTATGCGGCTGCCACTAATACCACAGCGACAGATATGGATACGCTAACGATCAGCAATCCTGAGGGGCAGCGGCTGGTTGTCAAGCGGGGTGACCCCCAGGGCTGGCTCTACCCGCCGGGCGAGTCGGCCAAACCCGTAGACCTCAGCGAGCCCCACTACGGCAACCTGGTGCGAGCCGGAGCGACGGCGGTTGAGCTACAGCAAATGGTGCAGCGGCTAGCGACGGCTGAAGCTTTGCTGGTTAGGCAAGCAGCCCTGCTGAATCAAAAAGACGCGCTGCTCACTGCACTTGAAGCCAAAAATGAAACCCTACTGGCCGCACAAACTTCTCTATCGCAGCCGGTGCCGCCAGCCAAACTAGACCAAGCCGAGCCGCAGCAAGCTGAGAAAGCCACCCTGCTAACCGCGCAGGTGGAGGCGCTGCCGGTTCAGCCCGCTGCGGTAGAAACACCAGCTGTGTCCCCCGTGCAGCCGCAGCCGACCTCAGTCCTCAGGCTTGATGAGGTTAAGCAGCAGGTGCGTCATACCCTAAGCGATCGCGTGTGGTTTTGCCTTAGCTCTGAGAGTCAAAGAGATTTAGCCATCGGCATGGCCCATCTGGCCCAGGCCACCGGCCCTGTGGCTGACCCAGCCGCAGTGGGGTTTGCTACGGTGCTAGAGCGCGAGCTGTTGCAGCCCCTGCTCGATGACTTTACCCGCTACGGCGACCAAACCGGCGATCGCGAGCTGTTCGCTCTAGCTACCGCTCTGGCCCAGGCATCGAGTTTGGCGGTGCTGCCGCCGCTGCTGAGCGAAACCTGGCGATCGCTGACCCCCAAAGCCCTGGCTGCCTCCAGCAAACCTCGCAAGGGACTGCACCATACCGTCCAGGCTGAAACTAGCAACACCCCCTTTGCCATCGACGACAGTCACCGGGTCATGCTTGACGAATTTCTCCAGGGGTGGGATCACCCCATCGCTCGCTGGCTGACCGAGGGCGGAGCGGGGGCAGCCTCAGACCTCGCTCAGGTAGCGCAGCTGCAGCAGGCGAACCAGTCTTTACCGCTTTGGCAAGGGCAAATGCTCCAAAATTTGGTTCTAGGTCAGCGGCAGAAAAAGGGGATTTTACAGAAAGTTTTTGGTTAAATTTTCCTAGTTTCACGGTTGCGCAAGCTATGGTGGTCTGAAGCCTCGGCGCTAGCCTGTTTCATCTTTGCCCTACCCCTCGATGGTCAAACTGCCTTTTCAGCCCCAGCTTTTACTGTGCGGTCTTTCGGCAGCGCTAGTATCCTGCACGGGTGGAGAAAGCAGCAGTACCGCTCGATTTGTCAGTATTCAGCCGATTCAGGTCTGCGACGACTTTGGCCTCTTCTGCGCCGATCTCGCTACCTTTGAAGAGGCAACCCGCAAAATTTGGGCTCAGGCCAGCCTCGACGTTAGCTTTCTCAGCCCTAACCGGCTCAACGCCAGCCGCTTTCTGTCTATCGACAGTGAAGACGAGTTCGCGGAACTCTCCTTTGCGGGCGGGGCTGGAGCCTTTGGGCGCAACCCGCTATCGAGCCGCTCTTCCGGACCCATCAGCCTGTGGTTTGTGGAGAGCATCTTTCCGCTAGAGGGAGCCGACACTCTGGGCCTAGGCTGGATTGGTCAGAACGGCATTGTCATCGATGACGATATTCTTGCCTTCAACAACGGCACTGGTCGCCTCGACACCGTCGCCCACGAGATTGGCCATAACCTGGGTCTCACCCACGAAGGCTTTGGCGCTGGAGACGCCAACAACT
The DNA here is from genome assembly GCA_049645805.1 of Nodosilinea sp. GTDB lineage: Bacteria > Cyanobacteriota > Cyanobacteriia > Phormidesmidales > Phormidesmidaceae > Nodosilinea. Next base: position 8,419 of record JBARUP010000327.1, on the reverse strand, counting down.
TGATGACAGACGGCAGGTTTCGCAACTCGCCTAGCGATCTCAGCGATATTACCCCGGACGGTGCAAACCTCGATCGCCTCACCGACCGTCAGATCAACGTTGCCCGCAGCAGTAGCCTAACTCGCTCTAGTCCAGAACTGGGCGCAGATACTGGCCCCGCTGCCGTCACGCCGTCGTTAGCGACGGCCCCCGACGCGCTGCCGGTCAGCCGTCTCCTAGCCCCGCCGGTAACTTCTCTGGCGCTCCAGCCCGAAGCGGCCTTCGTCGATTCTGAGGCACCGCGCTCTATTCCCAACGGCCCGGCCATGAGCCTGGTGACAGCGGCACTGCTGGCCGGGTATCTGCGCTGGCAGCCCAGGAGATCGTAGTGTTAGAGCTGCTTATTGGCGAAGTGCTGGGGTGGCAGCTCGCGATCGCCCCTGCTCCCCACCGCCAGCCAAGACACTCCATGCTATCGCAATCGCTGCCCGTGTCTACTCAAGACGCCATTCCCCACCCACCGCTACTGCGCCACGAGGTCTCACCGGCCGGCAGCTATCACCTAGTTCTGACGCTTGGGCAAACGGCCCCAGGCGATCGGCGCACCACGGCCAGCCTGTTCGAGACGACCGGCGATCGCTGTCAGCAGCTCTGGTCTCAGGAGCTGCCCCACAGCTACGGCCCCCGCACGGCTCTAGTTAACGACACTGGCACCGTCGTACTGCTTGACGAGTGGATCAACGTAGCTAGCTCCTACGCCATTGTGGTTCTAGGGCTAGACGGCGAGATCAGGTCTCAGCAAGGCTTTGACGATATTGTGCAGGCTACCGGCCAAACGCGGGCTGAGGTAGTAGGGCAGGCGGCGCAGGGCTTCTGGCTGGGCGGTACCCCCGCTTTCGCTGAGCAGGGTACTCAGGTCTCTATCCCCACTGCTGGCGGGCAGCTAACTCTCAACCTGATGACCGATGAGCTGAGATTCTAAACCTGCGTATAGTCTAGACCTGTGTATATTGCAGCAGCAGCTATGTCTAAGGGTGATCAAATCTACGTGATGCGCGATCTGGCGGGGGTGCCAGGGCTATACCAGCACCACGGCATCGACTGCGGTGATGGCACCGTCGTTCACTACAGCAAAGCTAAGGAAGACGCCGAAGTTTCTCGTACTAGCTACGACGCTTTCTCCTGGAGCAACCCAGTCTCTACCGTTCGCCAGTCTTTAATCTACGCTCCCGATGTGGTTGTCGAGCGGGCTACCAGCCGCCTTGGCGAGCGCCAGTATGACCTGCTGCAAAATAACTGCGAACACTTTGCCACCTGGTGCACCACGGGCCGCAGCGAAAGCCGCCAGCTCCTCAGCTTCGGCCTGCGGGTAGATCAGCTTAACCTGCCCGAGCTGCGGCGACTGGCCGAGGGCGATCGCCACACCGCTTCCCCAGAAGAGGCCCGCGCCAACTTTCAAAAAGCCCTCGGCGACATCGCCACCGCCTACAACACCACCCTCACCGACCAGCAGGCCGCTCAAAAAGACGTTCGTGACTGGCACCGGGTCGCTCAAAAAGCCCTGGTGGACGATCGCGAAGATCTCGCCAGAGCCGCCCTACACCGCAAGGTCGCTGCCGACAAGCGCGTCGAGACGCTCACCGCCCAGCTCAGTGATCTGGTGGAGCTAGAGCTAGACTTGCAGCGCAATCGGGCGATCGCAGAGAGTCGTCTAGCGCTGGATTGACCACAATACAATCAGGCAAAAATCTCGGCTGGGGTCAACCCAAATGCTGGCACCAGCGTAGACTGAATCTTCTCGGCTTCACTATAAACGGTGTCTTCGTACCGTCCATTTACCCACAGGCAGCGGGTGACCTGCCGAGCCTCAGGGTCAACAATCCAGTATTCCGCAATGCCCCGCGCTGCATACTCCGTGTGCTTGTAGCGGTAGTCGCGTTCTCGGTTGGCCTGTCCAGGGCTGACCACTTCTACTACCAAGGCGGGGGGCGGCATATCGCGGGTAATGGTGGCGCGGGTTGCACTGGCCACAGCGGCTTTTGACTCTTCGGTATGGACTAGTAAGTCGGGGATTCGTCCAGTGGCGCGACGTCCGGTCACTTCTACCTCAGTTCCCCACACGATCCAGTCAGCGGGAAAATGTTTGATCAACTCCAGAAGCAGCTTCCTGGCAATGCTGATATTCTCATCACTTTCTGGAGGCATTTCAACCAAGGCTCCGTTGACCAGTTCGTAGCGCGTGTCTGTGCCGTCGTCGTAGGCCAGATAGTCCTCGAAGGTCAAATAAGTAGAGGTTGGTGAGACGGCTTGGGTCATGGGAGTGAATATCTGTGCTTGCAAAAGAGAGTCATTAGCCTAGCTGGCCTCTTGCCTGAGCTTTTGTAGCCTCATGCTGCCAATCTCCTCAAAAGCCTAAATCTATTGTGGCATCAGAGACTGAGCTTCACAGAAGATGCCCGATATTTCTAGCCTCTTCTGTGAAGCTCAGCCTTGTCGGTTATCGCTCGATATCGCGCCGCAGCAGCCTAAACACCTCGCCCTGCTCGGGAGTAATCAAAACCCCCGACTTAGGTATTGCGAACGGGCGGCTCCACTCCAGCCGCTCGGCGTACTTGAGCAGGTGCAGGTGGTTGACTGCCCCCTGCACCCCTTCCGGCGAGCCAATTACTAAGTGGCGCAGCCGCTCCCGCCCCGGCTGGGGCGTAGTAAGGCAAAGCGGGCTTAGATCCGTAGGTTCTTGCAGAACCCACGGATCTTGACGGGTAAAACACAACATGGGGTTTCCTCCAGAGAAACGGATGGGTAGGAAAGCCCCAAAAATTTGGCCGCCCCAGACATGTGCAGTTCAGGGCGGCCAGGTAAAATCACCTTAGCCTCCGAGACTGGTAGCTCAGTCGACGGGGTTAGCTGCTGGTTGGTGCTCTAACACCTTCCAGCGGCGCTTGACCAAATTTTTGGGAAGACAAGCTGCACGCACACAGCTATAGCCCAGTAATCTAATCGATTTGATGCCCCGGCGCAAGTGAGATTCGTTACATTGTCTCCTGCCTGGGCAGAACCCAACGTCTTGGGTTTGGAGGATGTTTTGGACGACCTGGGGCAGCGGTTCCAGCAAAAGTCTCGCCTTGGCAGCAGCCTTTGCAGGCGGTGGCGCAGTAGGGGTTTTTGGAACCAGATAGGCACGGGCTTTGCCCTTTGCCCATCCTACGGGGAATTTTGGGCCCAGAGGATTGATTTCACCGGGCGCTGTACCAGTTCTCCAGCGGTGTTTAGCCGCCCGTAGTGGGTAGTGCCCTGGTACATTAGCGTTGATGAGCTGCCGCCGTCGAGGTTAAGGGCCTGCACCACACCGCGATCGCCCATGAACGCCGCCATCTCACCCATCGACATGCCGCTGGGCGACACCCCCGGCACCTGGGCCGCCATTACCAGCACCACGCCGCCGTCAGCGGTCAATCCCACCGCCGATCGCGCGTTGGGCGACTGGCTACCCAGGGCGTCGCGGCGGCTGGTGCGATCGACAAAGCCTTCTTGCTCCGACGTATCGGTTGGCAGCAGCTGAGGGCCAGCCCCTACCGCACCCACCAAAACGCACCCCGATGGCACCGGCTCCTGATGAAATGCGATGTCGTAGCTAGGGGTGCCGTTGCAGGCATAGCTGCGGAACTCAGAACGGTTGAGAATTTGGTCCACATAGCTGGCCAAGTCTGGATTGCCTACCAGCCGCTCGTTTTGGGCAGGGTCGGCCACCAGCGCGCCATCCATCACCACATAGGAAGTCGTGAGACCGTTGTTAGGGTCAAAGAAGCCCGCGTTGATCGCCGCCGCCACGCACCCTTCACACACCTGGGCGGCAATCTGATCCACCCGCGCCAGTTCATCCACCACGGCGACCTGTACCGGGTAGCTCACCGGGTCAGGAATAGTTACCACATGCACCGTCGCGGCAGGCAGGTTCACCACCTCATACACCGGGGGAAGAACGGGTACTTCAGGCAGAGACCCGTGTTCTTCCAGGATCGTATCAGCTGGGTCAGGAACAGGGGCGCAGCCGAATAGCCCAAGCGCAACAACCAGGCCAGCGGCAAAAGGGTACTGAAGGCAAGAACGCATAGAGGGCTAACAACAGGTTGCGCTCAGCAGTATAGCCGCTGAGGCTGAAGGACAACCAGCAGGCATGCGGGCATACTGGAACCAGTTTTGATTACAGGTTTTGATTACAGGCAATGGCGGTTCCAGCAGTGACAACCGATGCGGCCCAGCCGAAGGCATATCCTTCGGTAACAGTCATTGTGCCCGTCTACAACGGCGAGGCCGATCTGCCTGCGCTGGTGGATCGGCTGCTGGGGCAAGAGTATCCCGCCGATTGCGTCGAGTATCTGCTAATAGATAACGGCAGCAGCGATCGCACCCCTCGCCTTCTGCAGGCCGCCGCCCAGACCGCCGCATCTCAAGGCCTCCGCCTCTGCGCCCTCACCCACAGCGCTATCCAAAGCTCCTACGCCGCCCGCAACGCGGGTATTGCCGCTGCCACGGGGCAAATTCTGGCTTTTACCGATGTCGACTGCCAGCCCGAACCTGGCTGGCTTGCGGCCCTAGTGGAGCCATTCTCGGACGGTTCTACAGGCCTAGTCGCCGGGAAAATTAGCGCCCTGCCCAGCCGCAACTGGCTAGAGCGCTACGCCGATCGCCAGGGTACCCTCTCCCAGACCAACACTCTTAACCATTCGTTTTTGCCCTACGGCCAGACGGCAAACCTGGCGGTGCGGGCCAGGGTGCTGGGTACAGCTGGGCTCTTTCGGCCCCACCTAACCACGGGCGGCGATGCCGACCTATGCTGGCGCATTCAGCAAGAAACCACGTGGCGGCTCGTCTACGCCCCCGACGCCGTGATTTACCACCGTCATCGAGATAGCCTAAAGAGCCTCCACAGCCAGTGGTATCGCTATGGCTGCTCCAACCGCTACCTGCACAATCTGCACGGCGCTGAGCTAATGCGGCCTTTAACCACCCAAGAAACGTGCTATCGCCTGCTGCGCTGGGGGGTGAAGGAACTACCCCAGGCCGCTGCAAAGTTGCTGACGGGGAGGGGAACAGCCCTTGAGCTGGTGATTACGCCGCTAGATCTGTGGTGCCACCACGCTCGCAGCCGAGGGCAGGCCCACGCCCATCTGCCCGACTGCGCCCGCACCACCGCCCACCCTGGGAAGACTGCCTGATGCGAATCCTGATGATTTCGGCCACGTTTCCCTACCCGCCTACTCTGGGGGGAACCCAGATTCGCACGTTCTACCTGCTTAAGCATCTGGCTCAGCATCACGCGGTCACGCTCGTCACCCAGCGATCGCCCACAGTCACCAACGAGGAGGTGAAAGCTCTATCGACCTACGTCACCAAGCTGGTCTGCTTTCGTCGCCCTATCTCTGCCGATCTTCAGCCCGGCGCATCAGGAAAAATCAGCCGCTTTGCCCACTTTTTAGCTACGGGCACGCCCCCCAGCACCACCTATCTGGCCACTCCCGCCATGCAGCAGTGGATCGACGACTGGGTGGAGAGTGGTCACTGCGATGCCATCACCTGCGAGCACAGCGTCAATGAGGTCTTTGTGCGGCCCCGCTACAGCCAGCGGGTGAAGAAAGTAGTGGTCAATATCCACAGCTCGCTCTACGGCACCCTGGTAAATCAGCTACAGACCGGGACGGCAGAGAAGCCCTGGCGCGATCGCCTCAACCTGCCCCTGATGCGCCACTACGAACGCCGCTACGCCCAAAAATTCACCGACCTAGTGATTACCACTGAAGAAGATCGCTGGTTCTTTGCGCCGATCGCTGGCGGCACCCCCCTTTACGTGGTACCCAACGGCGTTGACCTAGTGCAGTTCCCCTACCGCCGCGCCGACCCTGGTGGCCACAGCCTGATCTTCGTCGGCGCTATGGACTATATCGCCAACGTGGATACGGCCCAATACCTGGCCCAGGATATTCTGCCGCCCCTGCGCCAGCGCTACCCCGATGCCAAGCTGTATCTGGTAGGCAACAAGCCGACGGCAGCGGTGCAGGCTTTGGAAAATTTACCGGGGGTGCTCGTCACCGGGCGGGTGCCCTCAGTGGCGGAGCACCTGCACCGGGCCACAGTGTGCGTCGTGCCGATGCGGATTGGCTTTGGCATCAAAAACAAAACCCTAGAGGCGATGGCGGCAGGGGTGCCGGTCGTGGCCAGCGATCGCGGTCTAGAAGGTCTGGCCATAGATCAACCCCAGCGGGCGCTGCGAGCCAATAGCGTAGATGAATACGTGGCGGCGATCGGCCAGCTGTTCGACCAGCCAGACCTGCGCGCCACCCTCTCAGCGCGCGGTCGCGAACTCATTGAAAAAACGTTTACCTGGGAGCGGGCTGGGCAGGCTTACGACACAGTACTGAGACCTAAGTAGCTGGGCTAATTCAAATGTAGAATGGGTTAGCGGTAGCGTAACCCGTGCGGGCGTTGGGTTTCGTTCCTCAACCGCAACCTACACGGTCTTATATTTGATTGGGTCTTCCTACTTAGGCCCTCAGCTAAGGTGGAGCAAAAGCACTGGTTGCACAAAACAGACAGGGTAAGAAAGCAGTCAGTAGGATGGAGTAGGGCTTGATAGGCTCAATATATCCTGCACTTCTCAGTCTTTTCATTAGCTCAACTATGGTGTCGCAAAAACTTGACCAGCTTAAAGCCCTGTTCGCCGCGATGGATCGGGCGCTGATTGCCTACTCGGGCGGCATTGACAGCACCCTGGTGGCCAAGGTCGCCTATGACGTACTGGGCGATCGCGCTCTTGCCGTCACCGCTAGCTCCCCCTCGCTGATGCCTGCCGATCTCGAAGAAGCCCAGGTGCAAGCGGCGGCCATTGGCATTGCCCACGAGATCGTCGCCACCCACGAGCTTGACAACCCCAGCTACGCTTCTAACCCCATTAACCGCTGCTATTTCTGCAAGAGCGAGCTGCACGATACCCTCAAGCCCCTGGCTCTAGAGCGAGGCTATCCCTACGTAGTGGATGGCGTCAATGCTGACGACTTAGGCGACTACCGCCCCGGCATTCAGGCGGCGCAGGAGCGGGGGGCCAGATCGCCCCTAGCCGAGGTGGGTATTACCAAACTAGAGGTGCGAGAAATTTCTCGCCTGCTGGATATGCCCTGGTGGGATAAACCGGCCCAGCCCTGCCTCAGCTCGCGGTTTCCCTACGGCGAGGCCATTACCTTGGAGAAACTGCGGCGCGTGGGCCAGGCAGAGCTATACCTGCGGCACTTGGGCCTGCGACAGCTCAGGGTGCGATCGCAGAACGACACTGCCCGGATTGAAATCCCGGCTGAAAACCTGAAAGACTTTGTGGCGACCACTGATCTTGAAGCCTTGGTAAAGGCGCTGCAAGACTACGGTTTTACCTACGTCACGCTTGATCTAGAGGGCTTTCGCAGCGGTAAGCTAAACCAGGAATTACCTGCTACCGTTGTTAGCCCATTAGAACCCAGCTATGACCTATCTGCTTGCCGGTGACATTGGCGGCACCAAAACTATTCTGCGCTTGGTAAAAGTCAGCACTCAGGATCTAGGCCAAGTCATCCTAGAAACCCAGTTTGAGCATACTTACTCTAGCTCGGCCTATCCTGACCTGGTGCCGATGGTTAAGGAGTTTCTGCACCAGGCTGTTGTAGAGGCCGGACATACCAACGCTCCTGAACGGGCCTGCTTTGCTATTGCCGGGCCGGTGGTCGAAAATACCTCAAGCCTCACTAACCTAGCCTGGTCCCTAGAGGGCGATCGCCTGCAAGAAGAGCTAGACCTTGAGCGAGTCGAGCTCATCAACGACTTTGAGGCTGTGGGTTATGGGGTGTTTGGCCTAGCTCCTGACGATATTCATACCGTGCAGCAGGGCGAGCCAGACGGCAATGCTCCGGTGGCGATTATTGGAGCGGGAACCGGCCTGGGTCAGGGGTTTGCCCTAGGGACAAGAGAGCGCCCCCTGATCTTCCCCTCTGAAGGAGGGCACGCCGACTTTGCCCCCCGATCTGAAATCGAGTTTCAGCTGCTGCGCTACCTGCTCGACAAACATCAAATCAACCGCGCGTCGGTCGAGCGCGTGGTATCGGGCCAGGGCATTGTGGCGATCTACCAGTTTCTGCGCGATCGCGAATTTGCTACCGAGACTCCAGACATTGCTGAAGCTATTACGACCTGGGAACACCAAACCGGCCTGTCTACCAAAACTATTGATCCCGCCGCCGTTATTTCCCTGGCTGCCGCCGAAGGCCGCGATCGCCTCTGCCAGAAAGCAATGGAAATTTTTGTTTCGGCCTACGGGGCTGAAGCGGGTAACCTGGCCCTCAAACTGCTGCCCTACGGCGGGCTGTACGTTGCGGGGGGGATCGCCGCCAAGAACTTGAACCTAATGACTGCCGATACC
>JBARUP010000326.1:0-2371 GCA_049645805.1 Nodosilinea sp. | reverse complement strand
GCACAAATCTTCAAGCAGGCAGCCAAAGGCCCTGACCTCAAGTCGCTCTAGGGCTGGAGCCGACGCGCTATCGGCTGGGTCATAGAAGCTGGCAGCGCCAAAATCGGTAAGGCGGGTGTCTCCAGATGGGTTGACTAAGGTGTTGTGGGGGTACAGATCGCCGTGGAGAATGCCTCGGCGGTGTAGGTGCGCGGCGGCGGCGGCAACCCCGCGCGCGATCGCTACTGCAGCGGCCAGAGAAAATTTGGTGCCGTCAGGATACGTATCGCGAGTGCAGGTTTCTAGGCTGGGCGGGCCACCCATGACTCGATACGTGTTGGGTATCAAAGGCAGCACTAGGCCGTTTTTTTGCTCGGGATGGTCGGTTACCTGCCCCAGGGGGCCGATCAAGTGTGGAGACGTTCCCGCTGCAATACAGGCCCGTAGTTCATCCTCCGGCAGGCCGTCGCTGGTGATTGCTCCTTTAAACAGCTTGACAGCCACAGCGGTTTTGCTTTGCCCCTGGTGCCACCCCTCAGAGATTACGCCCGAGGCCCCTTGCCCCAGGACTGTACCCAGGCTGAGACTGAACCAGGGAATCTGCGGCAAGGCCGGGCGGCCTAGCTCAGGCGCTCTACAAAATGGATTACCCGCGTAGGCCAGCCAGCTCAGACGAGGTAGGGTCAGCAGCCAGGGCGGCAGGTGGTCAAGCTGGTTAGCCGACGCGCGCAGAAGCTCTAGTTTCTGGCAGGCTGCCATAGATTCAGGCAGCGTGCGGATCTGATTGCCCGCTAGCATCAGCTTTTGCAGGTGGGAGAGCTGACCGATTGTCTCAGGCAGCGATCGCAGGCGGTTGTCGGTCAAGATTAGCCAGCGAGTTTGGGGGGGGAGGGCTGCCGCTGGTACCGCAGCAATCTGGTTGGCCTTGAACCCAACCATCGACAGGTTGGGGCACTGGGCCAGCACCTCCGGCACTACCTCAAAGTTGTTGTTGTTAAAAAACGCCACGCGCAGATTGCGGAGCTTGGCAAAGCTGTCGGGCAGGGTAGCCAGGGCGTTATTGGAGAGATCGAGAACTTCGAGGCTGTCGGCCAGGTCCAAGATTTCGGTAGGAAACGTATTGAGTTCAGCAGCCAGAGTCAGCCGCTGAATGCCGATCAGCTGGCGCGATCGCAGCATCTCTAGGGTGTGCATGGCATGGTCTCGGTCGGGGGTCTACGGCTTACGAACGCGCTATTGACGTTCTATGGCCCAATGTGGCACCTCTTTAGCGCCAGACCCATAAAAGTTTGGTGTAGTTTGTTTGCCCTGAGCCCTGCCTGCCTTGGTGAACCGCAGGATACGGCCTAGACTTCTCGGCCTAGAAGTCTACGGCCTAGATAGAAGGGTGATATGACCCTGCCAGACGAGGTAGCCGGTTACGCCCGCGCTGGTAGTCAGCAGGCTGCCCAAAGTCAGAAACAAAAGCCCAAGCCCGCGCGCAACCGACTGATCTTGGTTTAAAGATCTGAGGTCGGCAGCCTTGGTTTCAAATCTAATCTGGGCCTCGCTAACGAGGGGCTGCTCTCCAGCCACAGTGAGGCTACCCAGCACCAAAACTGGATCCTGAACTCTAAAGCCCTCGTAGCGGCGATCGCGGCCATCTTCTATCGTCGAGCTTGCAGACTGTAGAGTGTACCCCTCTGCGATCTCCACCTCTCCTCCCGAAATCTCTACCCAAAGGGTAGGAGCATAGCTCCGCACATTCTTCCACTCCCACTCCCCGTCGCTACGGACTCGATGATACTCGTTGTAGGCGATTAAGGGCGGCTGGTCGCTAGGCGCGGTGCGATCGCCAACCCAGCCCTCCAGCAGTACTCGAGCCCCTCGCTCTTTAAGCGTAGCGGCGGTTGAAATTCGCAGCCGCGCTACCTCCTGGGCATGGTCGGCAATGGTCTGAGGCACCATACCTCTAACAACTACCCCAGCAGACAAGAAAGGAACTCCAATTGTGGCTAATATCCCTGGCAGCAGCCAGCGCTCCCATCTACTCATTGCTCTCTCAAAGGTCTATTGCTCAGACTTACGACTTGGATTTTACGACTTGATTTAAGGATGATTACTGACTTAGGAATTCGTTAAAGCCTGGGACTGGGGAGGAGTGCCAAGGGCTTCTTTTTCTTTGTCTAGCCGTCGCTTGCGGGCGTAAAGCTGAATAGTGGCTGCCATAAACACCACTAGCCCCACCATCAGCCAGGTTGTTGCCCCAGTGGGAAAATTGTTCTTGAAAATGACCAGCATAACGATGGCTACCAGCAGCAGGGTGGGGGCTTCGTTAAGCGCCCTGAGCTGGCCACTTGACCACTGACACTCGCCTCGGTGCAGCTTGCGCATCAGCCACCCGCAGTAGAAG
>JBARUP010000325.1:0-5960 GCA_049645805.1 Nodosilinea sp. | reverse complement strand
CTGCCACAGTGTTCACCAGTGGAAAACGTCAGAAATTGCTCTACTGAAGCAGATGGGGCGACAGCTAGGCCTGGTGATTGAGCGGGTAAAACTGCTAGAGCAAACCCAGGGGCTGGCAACCGAGCAGCAGCAAATCAAAGAAGGACTACAGCGCAATGCCCTGCAGCTGCTTATGGATGTAGACCCCGTCAGTCAGGGAGACCTAACTGCACGGGCCAAGGTCACCGAAGACGAAATTGGCACCGTGGCCGACTCCTACAATGCCACCATTAGTAACCTACGAAAAATTGTCTTGCAGGTGCAGGACGCCGCTCAGCAGGTTTCGAATACCACTGACACTAGCCAGGTATCTGTTCAGAACCTGTCTGCCTCAGCCGCTCAGCAGGCTGAGGAGATTTTGACCACCCTGGAACGCGTGCAAACTATGGCTGACTCGGTGCAGCAGGTCTCAGCCAATGCTGGCAAGGCCGAAGTCGCCGTTCGTCAGGCTGCTGCCACTGTAACCCAGGGCGACGACGCCATGAACCGCACTGTAGAGGGCATCATGGCGATTCGCGAGACCGTCGCTGACACCGCCAAGAAAGTGAAGCGCCTAGGCGAGTCGTCTCAGAAAATCTCCAACGTGGTGAATCTGATTAGCGGCTTTGCGGCCCAGACCAACATGCTGGCCCTTAATGCCTCAATCGAGGCCTCCCGAGCAGGGGAGGGTGGCAAAGGCTTTGCCGTAGTGGCTGAAGAAGTGCGCGAACTCGCCCGTCAGTCGGCCGAAGCAACTACTGAGATTGAGAAGCTGGTGGCCAGCATTCAGACTGAAACTAACGCCGTAGTAACCGCAATGGAATCGGGTACTGAGCAGGTGGTTACCGGTACCCAGCTGGTAGACGAAACTCGCCAGAGTCTAAACCAAATCAACGCTGTTAGCCGACAGATTAGTGAACTGGTTGCCGCGATCGCCGACGCCACGGTGGTGCAGTCTCAGGCATCTGAAGCCGTTACTGACACGATGAACAGCATGGCCGCTACCGCCAGCCAAAACTCAAGCGCCGCCAGCCAGGTGTCAGACTCGTTTACCCAGCTGCGATCGGTGGCCCAGGCTCTAGAAGCAGAAGTCGGCCGATTCAAGGTGAGCTAGGAATGCAGATGGGCAGGGTGAGTTTGAATTTCGACTTTTCGACTTTGGCAGCATCTCACCCGCCTCAACCACTGCCTCTACAGACTGTTTATTTGCCCCGTTTACTCTCCTGCTATGGCCATCAACTCCAACATCCGCGACCAGGCTTACCAATTCTTTCGAGAAGAGGCCCCAGAGCTGCTGCAAATCATTGAATCAGGGCTGCTGTCCCTAGGGCAGCAGCGAGACATCGCTGAAATTCACCAGATTATGCGGGCAGCCCACTCTCTCAAGGGTGGTGCTGCGAGTGTGGGGCTAGAGCCGATTAAGGCCCTAGCCCATCGCCTAGAGGCTCTGTTTAAGGCTCTCTACAGCGAGGGCGTGGTAGTAGACGATGAGCTAGAGCGCCAGCTGCTCAAAGCCTTTGACTGCCTGCGGCTGCCCCTAACTCAGCAGCTAACCCAGGGAACGTTTGATGGCGACCTGGCGCTGGCGCTGGCCGAGCCGGTGCTGCACGATTTAGAGCAGCACCTGGCTAGCGCCATAGCCGAAACCGAAAATTTCATTCCCAGCTCCTCTGATTTGGGGTTTGACATGGCCACCTCTATTTTTGAGGTGGACGTGCAGCAGGGGCTAGATCACCTAGACAAAGTGCTAGCGCAGCCAGAAATCCACGAGGTAGCCGGGGAGCTGCGGGCGCAGGCCGAAATTTTTATGGGTTTTGCAGAGCTGCTGGATCTGTCTGGATTTGCCCAAATTGCTCAAACCGCGCTCCAGGCCTTAGTCGCTAATCCAGACCAGGCCGTAGCGATAACTCGTCTAGCAGTAGCTGATTTTCGCCAGGGGCGCGATGCGGTTTTGGCAGCGGGGTCAGCTACAGGCGGCTGCCCCTCAGCAGCACTGCAAGCTCTAGCTACAGAGGCGATCGCCGACCAACCGGGACCAGCTAACACAATGCCCTCAGAGCCGGTCTTAGAACTAGTCTCAGCAGAACTGGTTCCAGAACTTCTAGATCTATCATCGCTGTTCCTTCCTCATACTGCCGAAGACTCTTTAGCGGCAGTGCTCGGACTAGACGCGCTAGAAGCCGGTTCGGCGGCTGATCTGTTGGGCGATTTGCCTTCGATTGACGAAGCCCTAGACTGGCTACAGCCCCCCTCACTCAAAGCGATCGAGCCAGGCGCGTCTGCAGCCATAGACCTGGAACCCGAAGCCGCCGCAGAGGAATCTTTCTCGGTGCTGGCAGATCTAGCCGAGGCCAGTGCAGCAGCTGTCGAGGGGAGGCTCAACGAGCCCGAGGCAGCAGGTAGCGATCGCGCGACCGCACCTCCTACCCTAGCCACCCCCTCCGCCCCGCCTGGCCAGACTGCCCAAAACGTCATCACCGCCCCCACCCCATCGGCACCCTTGCCCACCGGATTAACCGTCCGGGTCGATACTCAACGTCTGGCTCGCCTAGAAAATCAGCTGGGAGAACTGACTATCAACCGCAACGGCCTAGCCCTGCAAACTAGTCAAATTCGTCTGAGTCTTAAAGAGCTAGTTGAACGGTTTGAGCGAGTGCGGGCCACAGTAGAGCAGCTGCAAGGCATCTCAGACCAGATCTTGATTGCCCCTGATCGACAGCGACAGCCTGTCGCTGTCGGAATCGCCCCTGCCCCACCCGCAGCTACTCCCGGCTTTGACTCGCTAGAAATGGATACCTACACGGCTCTCTACACCTACACCCAAACTCTGCTTGAAGAGATGGTGCAGCTCGAAGAAGCCGCCGCCGATATCACCCTGTTCAATCGTCAAACCGATCAACTGCTGGGTCAGCACCGCAAAATGCTTTCTCAGGTGCGCGACGACCTGATGTACGCCCGCATGGTAGCCCTAGGTCAGGTGCTCAATCGGTTCCCTCGAGTGCTGCGCGATCTGGCCCACACCTACGGCAAACCCGCCGAACTAACCCTAGACGGCAAGGCTCTGCTGGTTGATAAAGCTGTGCTAGAGAAGCTCTACGATCCGCTGCTACACCTGCTGCGCAACGGGTTTGACCACGGTCTTGAATCCGTTGACGAGCGCCGTCAGCAGGGCAAACCCGACGTAGGCCAAATTGCAATACGGGCCGAATATCGAGGCCGCCAGATCGAGATCGAAGTGAGTGACGATGGTCGAGGACTGGATCTAGAGCGAGTGCGCCAGCGACTTACTAATTTAAACTGGCTGTCGGCAGCAGAGGCCAATACACTCACGACCGATCAGCTCCATCGCTACATTTTCGAGCCGGGCTTTTCAACAGTTGAGCAGGTTAGCGATCTGTCGGGGCGAGGGGTTGGTCTAGACGTCGTACAAAACCAGATTCAGCAACTCAAGGGTACTGTGACAGTGCAGTCGGCACCAGGAGAGGGCACCCGATTTACGCTCTCGCTGCCTATGACCCTGAGCATTGTTAACCTGCTGATCTGCTTTGTGGAGGCTACGCCGCTTGCCTTTCTCAGCGACAGTATTACCGAAATTTTGGTGCCCCAAACCCATCAGCTGAAGCAAGAACTGGGTCAAACCTGGCTAACCTGGCGCGATCAGCAGGTGCCCGTCTACGGTCTGGGTGGTTTGTTGCCGTACCGCTGTCTACGGCCCGAAATGCCTCTGAGTCAGCTACTAGCTGTGGTACCCTCGCCCGCTGACTGGGAAGCGCCGGTGTTGGTTTTGGCCCAGGGCGATCGCTTCTTTGCGCTCCAGGTCGATCGCCTAGTGACTGAGCAAGAATCAGTCATCAAGCCCTTTGGAACCGCCCTCAGCCCACCCGTCTACGCCTACGGCTGTACAGTGCTGGGAGACGGCAGCGTCATTCCGGTCATTGATGGTCAGGTCTTTTTAGGCAATCTCCTCAGCCGCTCCCCCAGTGCAGAGTCACTGGCCACGCCTAGAGTCACTGCCCCACCCCAGGCGGTTCTAAGCCCGGCTACCACTGTGCTGGTAGTTGACGATGCCGTTACCTCTCGCCGCACTCTGGCTCTCTCCCTAGAGCGGGCGGGCTACCGGGTGCTCCAAGCCCGCGACGGCCAGGAGGGGCTAGAACAGCTAGAGCAAAACTCTGCCGTAGCCCTGGTGGTCTGCGATATCGAAATGCCTAACATGAATGGCTTTGAGTTTCTCACCGCTCGCCGTCAAAGCCCGGCTTTAGCGAAAATTCCTACCCTAATGCTGACCTCTCGCAGCAACGATAAACACCGCTGGCTGGCCATGCAGCTAGGTGCCACCGACTACTTCTCTAAGCCCTACCTAGAGCAGGAATTCTTGGGGGCGATTCGTGAAGCGATCCGTACCGAAATCACGACTCATGTTCAGAGCGCTGCGGCAAATAAAACCCTGTGAGCGCCCTGTCTAGCGGGCACAAAGTCTTGCCTGACCCGAGATACAGCTGCTTCAGCACCGCTCCTTCACACGGCTGACTGACCCAACCGCTCAACCATCCTCAACGAACCTGCTGGTTTTGTTAATGTTATCCCCAGGAGGGGGATGTTAACCTTTAGGAACTGACAATTTCCAGAGAATAGGCACTATGGTTGCAACTCCTGACGTTATTCAAGCGTCTGCATCTCACGATCACCCCTCAACCTCTGGCGATAGCCGGGTCGCGGTGCTGCTAATGGGCTATGGCGAAGTCGAAAGCTACGAAGACTTTGCCAACTACAACGAGCAGGCCCTCAACTTGCTCACCGCCAAGTTTGCCCCGGTCCCTACCTGGGTCTACCCTCCCCTCGCCAAGCTGCTGGCTGCTTTTGATCTGCACGAGTGGAGCCACCAGCACGGCAACTTTATTTCTCCCCACAACGCTATTTTTGAAGCTCAGCGAGCCGGCGTTGAGGCCAATCTCAAAGAGCGCTGGGGCGATCGCATCAAGGTATTCAAAGCCTTTAACTTCTGCCAGCCTTTTCTCCCCGACCAGGTGCTAGAGCAGGTCAAGCAAGAAGGCTACGATAAGCTCTTGATCTATCCTCTGCTGGTAGTCGATTCTATTTTCACTAGCGGTATTGCGATCGAGCAGGTCAATGCAGCGCTCGCCAAGCTGTCGGACGGCACCGAGCACTGGGTGCAGGGCATGCGCTACATCCCCTCATTCTTTGACGCACCCGACTACATCGACTATTTGGCCAGCATGGTCGAAGAGAAAATCAAGAATCACCTGGCTGTGGCTCACCTGCCCTCCCAAACCGGCATCGTGCTGATGAACCACGGCTGCCCCCACGAGGCCAAAGGCTTTACCTCCGGCATTGACGAGAGCCAAAAGCTCTACGACAAAGTGCGGGACAAGCTGATGTACAAGTATCCGCTGATTTCCGTAGGCTGGCTCAACCACGACACCCCGCTGATCAAGTGGACTCAGCCCAATGCCGATCTAGCTGCCCGCAATCTAATCGACCTGGGTGCCACTGCCCTGGTGTTCATGCCCATTGGCTTTGCCACTGAAAACCACGAAACTCTGCTGGATGTTGAGCACATCATCGAAGGATTACGCCGCAAGCGCCCCGACGTGACCTATGTGCAAATGCCCTGCGTCAATGATGATCCAGCCTTTTTAGCGATGGCGGCCACCTGGGCCGACAAGCACATTGCCGACCTGCTAGAAGAGGATGCTCTGGCTATCAACCCTGCTTTGGCCGCCACCCAGGCAGCGGCGGTGAGCAGCCACAATGGCCACAGCCACGATCATCACCTGCACGGCCACAGTCACGATCACGGCCACAGCCATGACCATGGTGGACACCACCATCACTAGCACCCTGACGTCTGAGGCTGATCACTCTAGCTTTTGGCTAAGGCGTATCTGAAGGAACGAGACGCGGGTGGGCGAGGCTTGCTC
>JBARUP010000324.1:0-5482 GCA_049645805.1 Nodosilinea sp. | reverse complement strand
GCTCTAGGCTGAGCTTGGTATGATTTTTGTTGTTCAATACTCTAGTATTCAACCTCTAGGCTCTGACAACTACTTACCTAAGCTGCTAAGGCAGATGCCCGATCCGTTTAGGGGCGTTACGCAAATCCCGAAGACCTGGGCCATAAATTCTGAAGTTCGGTTGGATACTCGTCTGTTTGCGGCCTCGGAGCAAGCTTGTCGACAAGAGCACCAGAAACCAGGTAGGAACAGGACATGCAGTTTCAGTGCAGGAAATAGGTGGCAAGGAAGCTAGGCACCTAAATATATAGCTCAAGGAGACACGGCTACTCTATGAATCAGCGGCAGGAGACAACCACGGCCCTACACAGCGCCACCAGCCAGGGCGATAGTTTGGGCGATATTTTAGTTGTGGACGATACCCCCAACAACCTGCGGCTGCTGTCGGCTATGCTGGGCCATCATCGGCTGAGGGTACGAAAGGCACTGACTGGTCAGTGGGCGATCGCGGCAGCTCAGATAGCTCCTCCCGACTTAATTTTGCTCGACATCAAGATGCCAGAGATGAGCGGCTATGAGGTATGCCAGCAGCTCAAGGCCAATCCGATAACCCACGCGATTCCAATTATTTTTATCAGCGCCCTCGATGACGCCCTCGATAAAGTCAAAGCCTTTGCCGCTGGCGGGGCCGACTATATCACCAAGCCGTTTCAGGAAGCCGAGGTTCTAGCCCGCATTGACCACCAGCTAGAGCTGCGGCGACTCCAGAGACAGCTAGTCGCTCGAAATGAAGAACTTGTGCGCTCAAACCGCGAGCTGGAGCAGTTTGCTTCGGTGATCTCCCACGATTTGCAGCAGCCCTTGCAGAGTATCTTGGGCTACACCAGGCTGATCGGCCTGGCCTATCCTGACGTTCAGGACTCGCCTGCCCAACCCTATCTAGAGAACATTGCAAAGGCTGGTGACCGCATGCAGCAGATGATTCAAGATTGGTTGACCTACGCCCAGGTGGGGCAGACGCAGCCCTACCTGGCTGCGCTTGATAGCAAGGCCCTAGTGGACCAGGTGGTTCTTAATCTAGAAACAGCTCTGACCGACACCAGTGCACAGATAATCTACGCTGACTTGCCCAAAGTAATGGGTAATGAGGTGCAGATCGTGCGGTTGTTCCAAAATTTAATCGGCAACGCTCTCAAGTTTTCTCAGCCTGATGTCCAGCCCCAAATTACCGTTGCGGTAGCCCCCGAACCCCAGGCCTGGCGATTTAGCGTTCAGGATAACGGCATTGGCATTGCGGCAGAGCACCTAGAGGAGATTTTTGCAGCGTTTCATCGCCTGCACGATGCTCAAGCCTATCCTGGTAGCGGCATTGGCCTAGCTACCTGCCAAAAGATCGTTGAGCACCACGGCGGCCACATTTGGGCTGAGTCGCAGGTAGGCCTAGGCAGTACCTTCTATTTCACCCTGCCCGCCGCTTGAGGCCTCTAAACCGGCGGCCGACAGTCATCCTGCGACCTTCTGCGCTTCTTACCATGAGCATGCTGACCGTTCTCTGCTTTGTCGATGCGCCGCCGCTAGCAGACAGCCTAGCCACCAGCCTAGACTACAGGGTAGTGCACGTGACAACAGCTTGGGCGGCGGGGGGCGGGCTTGAGCAGCTGCTGGCGACAGGCGATGAGGTGGCGCTGGCGATCGCCGCCCAAACCTGGCTAGCCACAAAAGAGCTACAGGCTGTCTACGATCACTTTCCCCAGGCGCTGACCGTGGTGCTGGATACCCCCGAGTCGCTGCCGGGGCTGCCCCAGATCACGGCACTGGCCCATATGCCTGCCCCAGGGGCCGTCTATCGCCGTTTAGTATACCCTGGCCCTGAGGCCGAGCTAGTGTTTACGGTATCGGCCGCTCTGGGGCACTACCGCCAGGGCCAGCAGCTGGCTCGAGAGCAAGCCGCTCTAGCTGAGGCCCACCACAGGTTAGGCGACCTCGAGCAGCGGCTGTCTACCCTAGCCATGCGGCTCGACTGGGGACTGTTTAGCCAGGACGAGCGGACTGCGGCCGAGAAAACTCTGGGGCAGAGCCAGCGGGGTTTGGCCGAGGCCCAGCGCATTGCCCAGCTAGGCAGCTGGGAGCTTGACGTGGCTAGCCAAACCATGACCTGGTCAGCGGAGCTGTTTCGTATCCACGGCCTCGACCCGGCCCAGCTAGCCCCGAGCTATGACCAGTGGCGACAGACGATATTCGCCGAGGATTGGCTGGTGTTAAGCACCGCTATTGAGCAGGCGATCGCCGTCGGCACGCCCTACGAGATTGAGCACCGCATTGCGCAAGCCAGCGGCGAGGTGCGCTACGTTTTGAGCCGGGGTGAAGCCGTTTACAACGACCAGAACCAAGTGGTGCAGCTGCGGGGCACGGTGCAAGATCGCACCGCTGCCAGGCTAGCCGAGCTGGCCCTGCGGCAGAGCGAGGCCCAAAACCGGGCGATGCTCGCGGCGATACCCGACCTGATGATTGTGATGGGGCCCCGTGGAGAGCACCTAGACCGCTTCGTCAACGGGTTTGCCGGAGACGTGCTCCCCATAGAAGCTGGGGGTGCCCCTATAGCCGATCGGCTGCCCGCTGCGGTCGCTTACCAGTGGCTAAAGGCGATTAGGCAAACGCTGGCCACTGGAACGCCGCAGGTTTTTGATCAGCAGCTTAGTTTTGGCGATCGCGTTCAGCACGAGACGGTGCGAATGGTACCCTACCAAGCGGGCCAGGTGCTGGCGCTGGTGCGTGACGTCAGCGCCAGCAGGCAGCTCGAACACGAGCACCGCCAGGCCGAGGCCGCTCGACGGGCTAGTGAAGCGCGCCTTGAGCAAATCGCAGCAAGGGTGCGGGAGGGTTTCTTTGTCTTCGACGCAGCGACGCAGCGCTACGATTACCTTAGCCCGGCCTACGCCGCCATTACCGGCGTTGCTCTAGAGACTATTAAGACCCGCGACCAGTGGCTGAGCCGAGTGCATCCCGACGATTACGATCGCGTTGTCGCCACCACCAACCAGCATCTCCAGGGAGAAGCGACCGACTGTGAGTACCGCTATCAGCGGCCCGACGGCGAGGTGCGCTGGCTGCGCTCCCAGGCCTTTCCGATTACTGACGAGGAGGGCACTGTCGAGAGCGTAGTCGGCACCGTCGATGATATTACGTCTCTCAAGCAGAGTGAGCTATGCCTTAGACAGTTTAACCAAGAGCTAGAGCAGGCGGTTGCTAAGGCCGAGGCAGCCAGTCGGGCCAAAAGCACCTTTTTAGCCACCATGAGCCACGAGCTGCGCACCCCCCTCAATGCTATTCTGGGCTTTGCCCAGTTGATGGCTCGCGATGCTGGTCTCAGCAAAGATCATCACCAGTCACTGAACATTATTCACCGCAGCGGCGAGAGCCTGCTGACGCTGATCAACGACGTCCTCGAGATGGCCAAGGTTGAGGCTGGGCAGGCGGCTCTCAATGCCTCCTGCTTTACTCTAGATATACTGTTGAACGACCTGTATGAAATGTTTTGCCTGCGAACCCAGGATAAAGGTCTGACCCTCACTATTGATCGTCATCCCGCTCTGCCTAGCTACTTTCGACTCGACGTAGCCAAGCTGCGCCAGGTGCTAATTAACCTGCTGAGCAACGCCATCAAGTTTACCCTCCAGGGGCAGGTAACGCTGCGGGTGACACCAGCCTATGCCGATACCGCCGCTCAGCCTCCCGGCACCACCCTAGCGGTAACTTTCACTGTAAGCGACACGGGCGCTGGTTTGGCCGTAGGCGATCGCGATCGCCTGTTCGAGCCCTTTGTGCAGGTAGGTCAGGGATCCGAGGGAGGCACCGGACTGGGCCTGGCCATTAGCCGTCAGTTTGTGCAGATAATGGGGGGCGAGATCAGCGTTGAGAGCCAGCTCGGCGAGGGGGCCACGTTTGCCTTCACCCTGCCGATGGCGGTGGTCGAGGCGGCAGTTGACGAAGAGCCGGCTGCCCCAGTCATAGCTCTGGCGGCGGGGCAGCCCCGCTACCGTCTGCTGGTAGTTGATGACAACAGCGACCACCGCCATCTGCTCGGACAGCTGCTGCAACTGGTGGGTTTTGAGGTGCGCGAGGCCACCAATGGTCAGGAGGCGATCGCCCTCTGGCAGAGCTGGCAGCCCCACCTGATTTGGCTAGATATGCGGATGCCCGTGCTCGACGGCTATGCAGCCGCCCAGGCTATTCGCGCCCAGGAGCACGCGGCCCAGACTCCAACTACTATCATTGCCCTCACCGCCAGCGCCTTTGAAGATGACCGGGCCCGCGCCATCAACAGCGGTTGTGATGACTTTATGCGCAAGCCATTTAGCGCTAACCAGCTGCTGACCAAGCTGGCTGAGCACCTAGACGTGCAGTACGTCTACGGCCCAGGGCCATCACTACTGCCGCCGGGACTGTCTAATGCCGAGGCGATCGCGCTGCTGAGCCCGCTGCCTAAACCTTTGCTTGACCAGATCCAGCAGGCAGCCCTCCGGCTTGACGGCGATCATCTCAGCCAAATTACAGCAGAGCTTGCCCCGGCCCACGCTTCCTTGAGCACCTGGCTCACTCAGCAGATTGACCAGTTTGCCTTCGGCAACATCTACGATTTAATCCGGCAGATTAGGACTGAAGCATAGCCGCTGCGCTAGGGTCAGCGGTTGGTTAAAACAACTCCCAAAATCACCAGACTGCCGCCCACCAGCAGCGATGAGGTAGGGGTCTCCTGCAAAAGTAGGGCCGCTAGGGCGATCGCAAAAACCAGCACTAGGTTGATAAATGCCCCAGCCCGGGCTGGCCCTAGTCTTCGCAGCCCGTCGTAGTACCAATAGAATTCCTATTTCCTCCGCCTCTAGTATTATGGGGTCAATTTCGTGCTCTACAAACTTTGATCTAGTCCACTATGAAGCGAAGAATCTTTCTATCGAGTGCAACTGCCGGAGCCGCTACCAGCGTCGCGATCGCCTCCTGCGGACAGTCCACCACAGAGGGGCCTGCCGTCCAGACCGACGACTCTAAAGCCGTCGAATGGCGCATGGCCTCAAGCTACACCCCCAGCCTCGACACGGTCTATGGAGGTAGCGAGGTTTTCGTCGAGCGCGTCCAAGAGCTTACCAACGGACAGTTTCAAATCTCCCTCTCCGCCGCTGGCGAGATTGTACCGGGACTAGAGGTGCTTGACGCAGTACAGCAGGGCACCGTCCAGGCAGGGCACACCAACTCCTACTACTACCGGGGTAAAAACGAAGCCCTAGCCTTTGACACAGCCGTACCGTTTGGCTTCAACTACCGGCAGCAAAACGCCTGGCTATTTCAGGGTGGCGGCTTAGATCTTATCCACGAACTGCTGGCTGACTTCAACATCATCAGCTTCCCCGGCGGCAACTCAGGAACGCAGATGGGTGGCTGGTGGAACAAAGAAATCAACACCCAGGCTGACCTCCAGGGCCTCAACATGCGTATTCCGGGTTTAGGT
>JBARUP010000323.1:0-1904 GCA_049645805.1 Nodosilinea sp. | reverse complement strand
GCCGCACCCAGGCCAACGATCTTTCGGTACGACAAGAGCTACAGGCCGACTGCTTTGCGGGGGTGTGGGCCCACCGCGCGCAGACGGCGCGCAACATTCTAGAAGAGGGCGACATTGAAGAAGCCCTCAACGCCGCCAGCCAAATCGGCGACGACCGCTTGCAGATGGAGTCCCAGGGCTACGTTGCTCCGGACTCGTTTACCCACGGGTCGTCGCAGCAGCGGGCCGAGTGGTTTTATCGCGGTATTGAGACGGGCGATGTCAACCAGTGCGACACCTTTGACGTGGCGGATATATGATGGCGTCCCGCGGTCTGAGTAAATTTAGAGCTTTTATACAGGCTCTAAGTTTGTGCCCTATGTTAATAGTCGAGCTGCTGCAAAACCAATTTGTTTGACCTATGCTGATACGCCACGGCGCTAACGCCTCCAGCGCTACTACATCCAGCGTTACCTGGCGACGACCACTGCTCTGGTTCGCCGCCGCGCCGCTGCTGGCCGCTATCGCTATGAGCGAGGGCGGGGTTTCCCTCTGGGCTCAGACTGCTGGTCCCCTAGATGGGGTCGAAATACCCGCCTCTCTAGAACCGGGTAGTCAGCTCAGCATTGCTAGTTCAGAGGCTATGCGAACGGTTAATGAGGCGCTGCGATCGCGTTTCTCTAATCTTTACGATGCCAGCGTAGAGGTGACTTACCAGAGCGCCGACGAGGCGATGCAGTCGCTAGTCGATCGCAGCACCGACCTTGCCGCTATTGGCCGCAGCCTTAGCGATGCTGAAACCACCGTTGGCCTGCGCGAGGTGCCTGTAGCGCGTCAAAAAATCGCCGTTGTCGTCAGCCCCAGCAATCCCTTTGCGGGCGGGCTTACCGACGAGCAGTTTGCCCAAATCTTTCGCGGCGAGATTGCTAACTGGTCTGAGGTGGGCGGCCAAGATGCTGCCATCGAGCTAGTTGACCATCCCGCATCTAGCGACACCCGCCAGGCTCTGCGCAGCTACCCGGTGTTTGAGGTTGCTCCCTTCGAGGCGGCTCCCGGTGCTGTAACGCTGCAAGCACCTAGCGCTGAGGAGATTGCCGCTACCCTCAGCGAGAACGGCATTAGCTACGTGGTGGCTGAGCAGGCCCTCAACAACCCAGCGGTCAAAGTCGTGCCTCTGCACGACACGCTGCCCGACGACCCACGCTACCCCTTCTCGCAGCCGCTGACCTACGTTTACAATGCCGCGATCGCAACCCCGGCGACGCTGGCCTTTTTAGAGTTTGCCCTCAGCCCCGACAGCACAGAGCTGATTAGCTCGGCCCAGTCTGTCCCTGCCGCTGACCTGGCGGAGCTCGCCCCAGAGGAAGAGTCTATCTCCGAGCCGACTTCTGAGGTGGCACCAGCGCCAGATCCGGCCCCTGAGCCCGCTAACGCGATCGTCGCCCCTGAGCTAGAGAAAAGAGTGCCCTGGTGGCCCTGGCTGCTGACGCTGCCTCTTCTGGGCGGGCTGCTCTGGTGGCTGCTCAAGGGCCGTGATCCAGCGGCAACTGTCCCTGCTCCCGCCGCCGCTCCGCTCGCCACCACCCGCCGCATTATTCTCACCCCCCGTACCTGCCGCGACGCCTACGTGTACTGGGAACTGCCCGAGGCCGAAGCAGAAGCCCTGCGCCAGCAGAGCTGCGTACTGGCGCTTAAGCTCCACGACGTGACCGACATCGCCGATGTCGATCGCCAGGCTCCCCACAGCATGCTCTCGTTTGACTGCGATACGGTGGCCGTAGGCGATCGCCACCTGCCCCTTGATGTCGATAACCGTGACTACTTAGCTGAGCTGGGCTACCTAGACCCCGACAGCACCTGGCACGCTCTAGCCCGCTCGGCTAGCGTGCGCGTGCCTGCCTGCTTAAGCCCCGTCGCCCCAGTGG
>JBARUP010000322.1:0-6166 GCA_049645805.1 Nodosilinea sp. | reverse complement strand
GTGCTGGCGGTAGTGCACCGCTTGTCGTGAACGATTGCATTAATGCGTCGGGCTGGCACTCTCAGTTAAACTGTAGGTTGGGTGGCGCGCCAGCAGAACCCAACGTTCTCCGCTCTTGTGTTGGGTTACACTTCGTTCCACCCAACCTACTCTCTAACTCTCTATACAGCGCCTTCACCTGCGGAATCGTAGGCCTTGGCGTAGCCTCCCCAGTTTCCCATCGCACATAGGTTTTCAGCGGTACCCCGCAGCAGCGCGACAATTCTCCTTGCGTCAAACCCAGGCGATCGCGGAGCTGCTTCAGGGCTGGCTCTGGCTTAGGTTCTTTGGGGCTGCTTTCCGACATGCTGCTCTACTTCATGGTTGCGATCGCTAACTCATTCAACGTACAGCCAAGAATCGCTAGCAGCTTTTGTACCTGAGAAACTGTCATCTTGGGCGGATTATCGCTGGTTTCCCATACGTAAATTGTCTTTTCGGTAATTCCTAAGGCATTTGCCACCTCGCGGCGAGTTAAACCCGCACGGGTACGCAAATCCATCAGCGTGGCTTGCTGACTTTGGTCAGACATACTATACTGCTCGGTAATTACCGCTCGGTATAGAAAGAACGGTATACTTGCCTGGTTGCATTGAAGCTTTTTTCAAGGCGACTTGATTTTACAGTTTCGCATTCTGCGACGGGTTTCGCACCCTTCGTGGAGATTCTTGCGGCAAAAGATCCCAGGGTTTTTCAAAAACCCTGGGATCTGGATCCCTTTTGTCAACCTTGTCGACCGATCGCCATGTCAGACTTTATCCCCAATAGCGAAATCTATAGCCTGCCGCCCTCCGGCAACCCGCCCGGCCCAGAGCCCGCCGATCCGCGCGAACCCGTGCGCGTCATGCTGATCGGCACTGCCACCGGCATGGAGCTAGTCATCGCCCATCTGCACCGCCTTGGCTTTGCCGAACCCCGCGCCTGGAGCAAGCCCCAGCTCGACCCCATCACCGGACAGCCCATCCGCATACTCACCAAGTGGATACGCCATTGAGCAGGGCAAACGCCGTTTGCCCCTACAGCGTTCTGCCGCAGGGGCAAACGGTTATTTGCCCCTCGGGGCTTACCACCTGTGGCACATAGCCCTGACCGTTTGCCCAGTCAAACAGGTGGATCGCTGATAGTATTCAGGTTATTCGCGGCGGACTATAGTGATGCCATGAGTACAGACATTCCTCCCGTTCCAGACAGTCGCAGCGAGCTGGTGCAGTTTATTCTGCTAGCCCGCGATCGCGGTGCCACCGACGACTTCACCAGCAAGCTGCTGCGCGACTACGGCTGGCCCTCCCGCGAAGTGGAGCGGGCCTTTTTTGAGGTCTATGAAGAGCTAACGGGCCGCTCGCTGCCGACTCCCCAGGGCGCGTCGGGGGAGCTAGCGCGCGATGCGTTCTTTTATCTATTGGCCTTTGTCACTTTGGGCATTTGGCTTCAGGCCCTGGGCGAAATGGGGTTTGTTTTTGTCGACCACCTGATTCCCGACCGCCTGAATAATAACTACGGCGATCGCTCTTGGCAGGTAGCCTTTGCCCTGGCCCGGCTGCTGGTAGCCTACCCGATTTATCTAGGCCTGATGCGGCAGATCAACCGTGACCTGGCTCATCACCGAGAGAAGTACTTCTCGGGGGTGCGCAAGTGGCTAACCTACCTAACGCTGCTAGCGGCGGCGCTAGTTGCAATCGGCGCTGTAATTGCCATTTTGACCTCATTTTTGCGGGGCGAACTCACGCCGCGCTTTTTGCTCAAGGTGCTGGTTGTGCTGGTGCTGGATGGCGGGGTGCTGTGGTACTACTTCGACTGGATTCGGCGCAAGCCTGCCCCCAAAACTCTGAGGTTGGCCCATGAGTAGCGAGTTTAGTCACAAGGCATTTGATCGGGCGTTTGCGGCAGCGGCAACGGTGGCGGTGGCAGGCGCGATCGCGGCGGGCTTCTGGGTACTGGGCACGCCGGGGCGGCAGCGAGATATCGCCGCCGATCGCCAGCGAGTGCAGGACATCTCGACGATTGCCCAGGAGCTGCACAATCGCTACCTAAATGTTGGAGCTGATAATTTTCAGCTGCCTCCTGATCTAGAGGCGACAAATCTTCAAACTGATCCGCTGACGGAGCAGCCCTATGAATATAAACGGGTGGGCGACCGCGAGTTTGAGCTCTGCGCGACGTTTGATACAGACAGCGGCACGCACCGGCTGCGCGATCAGGGCTTAAACCCCGATGCAGAGCGCTGGCAGCATCCAGAGGGTCCGCACTGTTTTGAGTTTGACGTAGCGGAGTTTCCGTCCGTGGGGTACTAGCAACAGCCTCTGCCTTAGGGCGGGTCGAAACCCCATATGATAGTTAGAACCGAGGTATAGGCTGGCCATGAAACTTGCTGCGATCGACATTGGGACTAACTCAATTCACATGATTATTGTGGAGGCGATCGCAAAGCGAAATTTCGAGGTGATTGAGCGCGAAAAGACGATGGCAAAACTGGGGGCAGGGGTGTTTGCCACCAATCGCCTCAGCGATCGCGCCTTTGCCACTGGCCTAGAAACTATTCAGCGCTACGTTCAGCTAGCGGAACAAGTTGGAGTCGACGAGGTGATCGCCGTTGCCACCAGCGCCATTCGAGAAGCGCAGAACGGCGAAGCGTTTATGCGCCAGGTCGTGCAGCACACTGGCCTAACGCCCAAAATTATTTCGGGCAAAGAAGAAGCCCGCCTGATTCTTCTGGCCGTCCGTAACTCTATTGCGCTCAAAGACGAGACCGCGCTGGTCTTCGATATCGGCGGCGGCAGCACAGAAGCCGTAATTGGCAACCGGCAAGACGTGCTGTTTAGCGACAGCCTGCCGCTGGGCGTGCAGCGACTGCTCGACATGTTTGAAGATAAAGGCCCCGTTGGCAGCGAAGGTCGCCACGTTCTAGAGGCTCACATTCAGTTTGTGGCTCAGCAAACCATCGACCAAATTAAAGACACTGGCTTCGATCGGGTGATCGGCACGTCTGGCACCATTCGCACGCTAGGAGAGGCCGCCTACCTGGAATCTGGAGGAGAATCACTGCAATCGGTCAACGCCGAAACGGTACGGCTCAAAGATATTAGAGCGCTCACTCAAGACCTGCTCGAAACAAAGATGGCCGATCGCACTGAGATCGAGGGCATCAGCGAAAAACGGGCAGACGCCATCCATTTAGGCGGTATTTTGCTGGTGAAGCTTCTGGAGATGATCGATGTTCAAGACATTACCCTCTGCGATGCTTCCCTGCGCGAGGGCATGATTTTAGACTATCTCGAACGACATTCCCAGGAGGTTTCTGCCTTCCCAGCTCAGGCTAATTTACGATACCGTAAGGCGGCTCAGCTAGCGCAAAAATACGAGTCCGACTGGCAGCGCAATAACCATGTGGCTAAGCTAGCCCTACAGCTGTTTGACCAAACTCAAGATCTGCACAGGTACGGCGAATTTGAGCGCGATCTGCTAGAATTTGCCGCCCTGCTTCACGATATAGGACAGTTTATTTCGTTTCGAAAGCACCACAAAAACTCGCGCTACATCATCAATCGCGCCGATCCGCGCGGCTTTACAGATGAAGAAGTTTTACTGTTGGGGAACTTAGCCCGCTATCACTGCAAAGCGGCTCCGACTAAAAAGCACAAACGATTTAGAAAACTATCAAGGCCTCACCGCCGAATTATTCAAGTGCTTTCAGGCATGCTGAGAATAGCCATCAGCTTAGACAAGACCAGGAATCAGCGGGTCAAAACTGTCTCCTGCCAAATTTCGGAGGAGGTTTTAGAAATTGAACTGACCGGCGCTGACAACCTTGACCTGGAAATTTGGGCCGCCCAGCGCGATCGCCACGTATTGGAGAAAGCGCTAGATCGTGACGTTAAAATTCAGTATCTCAAGCGTCAACCCGCTACTTAATTTATACCCCTGTATTTCTGTCGTAGAACACTCGAGGAAGATTCCTTCCAGCTGCTTGAGCGCTGCTGATATCTACGCCGCCGCGATTCGTAACCCGGTTTAGGCGGCACAGCAAATACCTCCCGACCCGGCCCCACGAGCCTGTGCTGGCTGGTTTTGGCCCAGGTACCGATGGCGCTATAGCAGAGGTGACCATTTTCAGGACCACCAAACCGTACAGCGGTCACAGCAGTCGCAACCGGGGGCAACTCTCGCACGGCCACCGCCAGGCCGTTGGACAGCGGTAAGGCAATATCCAAGTCGTAATTGAGCAAAAAGCTAGGCTTCAGATCTAAACTGTTGGGCTCATACAGCTCGTCGTGAATGACGGCGGCAAAGCGCCCTAACGCCTGAGCTTTGACCGCTAGAGCATCGGACCGATTATAGGTAGGGATGAGGATATCAGTTGCGGGTATTGATGAGTGAAGGGATAGTAGCGTTCCTCCTCTTGAGAGAGCTGTAGAGCCTTCAGGGTGGTACTTCGGGCAGACGCATTGACAGCCCAAAGTTTTTAGGGTCTCCTAGTGAACAAACACTGTTTCTACAGGCTAGGAGACGTTTCTATGGAACACCCAATCGGCCAAACCCGCTGGGCGATCGCCGAGGGGTACATTCCCCCTGACGACACCGACCGACCAACGGAGCTGGTCAGTCACGAGACAGCCTGTGTGTTAAACGCCTCTGACCAAGACGCCCAGGTTCAGATTTGGCTCTACTTTAGCGATCGCGAACCCGTTGGGCCGTACCGGGTTACCGTGCCTGCTCGCCGCACTAGGCACGTGCGGTTCGACAAACTGCAAGACCCTGAGCCAGTGCCCCGAGGTACTGACTACGCCAGCGTCATCACTGCCGATGTGCCCATCGTGGTGCAGCATACGCGCCTTGACTCTCGCCAGGCTGAAATAGCGCTGCTCAGCACAATAGCCTACGCAGGGTAGCTTCTGCTAGTTCTGGCGGAGTCTGGCTCCTGCGGCTTTGAAGCAGCGGCATAGATGCGCCTGGCGCTGCTGCTGCGGGAGTTTCAGGGTTATTGACACCGCCGTGTCATGATCTAAGGCGGCTACTCAACAGCAAGGGGATGATATCTATGGCGCTGCCCTTCAACGCGGCCCCGAGTCAGGCTAGGATCGATCGGTGCTGGCAGCTACCGGCTAGCTTTGGCATGGAGCGCAATGCCTACCATAATTATTTAAACGAGATTGTTAGCGATCGCTACGCGCTGATCAAGGGACTGCAGCTGCTGCGCGACGAGCTTCAGTTTGCCGGAATCAGCGCGACCGATATCCAGGCCTGTGGAGCCGATATGAGCCTGCCCAGCGCGGTAACAACGCTGGCCTATACAAACTGTGGCGATCGCATTCACCAGGGCGAAGCTACCAAACGCTACCGCGACGTCGTGGCCTCCCGCTTTGCTACTCTCTCAGAGATTGGTGAACTCAAGCTAGAAGCGTTTTTCCCGGCCGGGGGCGGCACCGACAACGGTGCTACCCTGGCCCACGTGACCGTGGCCCACGAGCTGGATGAAAAACTAAAGCTGCGGGTCTACGAAGGCAACCCGCAGTCGATCTCGCTGGTGGCAATCGATCTCAAAACCCACGTGGGCCGCATTCAGGAGGAGGGCAAACAGGTCTACGGCAAAACCCGTGAGTCGCCGTGGCGCGAGCCGCGAGCCGCCTGCGGCGCAATTGTGGGGGCGCTAACTCACTTTCAGCCCGAGAACTTGATCCATCGCCGCATTCGTAGCGATCTGGGCGAGCGCAATTTTCAGTTTCTCTCGAACCAGAGTGTTTTAACCGATGAAGGGGTTGACATCACCATGGCGGTGGCGTCGGTAATTGTGGCGATTCGCGGCATTCGCAACACAGCGATGGCCCTGGCTTACGAGCTAGACGAGCGCGGCTTAGGTCACCTCACCGCTAGCACTACGGTGAACCGCCCCTCTCGCGACGACCTGGTGATTTATCTAGCTCGCGCCACAGTGTTCAACGGCACGGTGCGAATTCAGAGTTTGGGAACCGAGGCGAAGCGCTACAGCGGCAGTCTGGTGGAGTACGCCGGGGAGAAGCGGCTTCAGCTGCGCTACAGCGACTGGGATGCTGAAAACGTGCCGATTGAGGAAATTCCCTATAGGGTGAGGCTGTCGGGTCTGTAGCACGACCGACTGCAGACAACAGACTAG
>JBARUP010000321.1:0-3028 GCA_049645805.1 Nodosilinea sp. | reverse complement strand
TGGCTCAGTCAATGTAGGACCGGCGATTTTGAAGTAGCGGTCTGCCCAAAATCGGCCATCTAAAATCCAAATTTGCCTTACAGCTGCGGGACAGCGGCAGACTTGCACTGCACTTTCCCCGTTGCCTCCGGTGGCTGATCCCCACCAGAACCGACAGCGCCCAAGCATCATAACACCGGCTGCAGATGGCCCTGTCGTCGGTTTGTTAATAGTCACTTCTGAAGTGACTTCAGAGTAGATAGCCCTAGCTTTGCCTTAGGGAATAAAGCCTTAATATGAGTGCATTAGCATTGAACAATCTGTACCCTCGTTCCCAATGGTTTCATCGTCTCGTTTGACCCGGCAAAGGGAAATCGTCGAAGTCGTGCTCAGCAACGGCTGGGACTACATGCGGCGACTGCTAGTTGGGGGCCAGGCCGATGAGCCCGAGCTGCCGCCGCCGGCGGTGCTGCGCAATATCTTAACTGAGCTGGGGCCGGTATACGTCAAGCTAGGCCAGCTGTTGAGCACCCGCCCCGATCTCATGCCCCCGGCCTACATTGAAGAACTCAGTAGTCTACAGAGCACCGTCCTGCCCGTAGAACCTGAGGAAATTGAGATACACATTCGCCAGTCCCTATCGCACCCGCCGGAAGAGATGTTCGAGCGGCTAGACTATCGCGCGATCGCTGCTGGGTCCATTGCCCAGACCCACAAAGCTGTGCTCAAGGACGGTCGTCAGGTCGCCCTCAAGGTACAGCGCCCCGGCATTGAGCGCCAGGTCGAGCGCGACATGATCCTGATTCGCGACATTGCGCGGCTAGTTTCGGCAACCCAATTTGGCCAGCGCTACAACGTTGTTGATCTAGCTGAAGAATTTGCCGACGCCCTCAACGCCGAGCTTGACTTCACCACCGAAGCGGGCTACACCGACCAGCTCCGGCTCAATCTCTCTAAAAGCGACTGGTACAACGCCAGCCAGCTGATTGTGCCAGAGATTTACTGGGATCTGACTAACTCCAAAATCATGGCCATGGAGTGGCTGGAGGGTACTCCCCTGCTTAAAGCCAATCTCCGGGTAGAAGATATTCACAGCGACAGTATTGGGCTGCGATCAAAGGCTACTACCCTCCTGTTTCGGGCTTTCTTTAAGCAGTACTTTGTAGACGGCTTCTTTCACGCTGATCCCCACCCCGGCAACATCTTTTACCTAGAAGACGGTCGTCTGGCGCTGCTAGACTGCGGCATGATGGGCCACATGGACCCGCGCACCCGCAACACCATGACCGAGATGGTGTTGGCTATCGTCAACTGCGACGCCCAGCGCTGCACTCAGCTCACCCTACAGCTAGCTGAACCACTCAAGCCGGTCAACCTAGCTCGCCTAGAGAGCGACTATACGCGTCTGCTGGGTCGATACTACGGCCTCAGTCTGGAGCAGATCAATACCGCCGAAATTTTTGGCGAAATTCTCGCGGCGGGCATTCGGAACAACCTGCGCTGGCCCGCTAACGTCGGTCTATTCACTAAGTCCCTCGCCAATCTAGAGGGAGCTGCCCGTCAGTTTAACCCTGGGGTAAATTTAATCGATGAAGTGCGGCCGCTAATGGCCGATCTATTTCGTCAGCAGCTCGTGGGTGACGATCCTCTTCAGGCGCTGCTGCGCACGGGTCTAGAGTTTCGCAACCTGTCGCTAAGCTCGCCGCGACAGGTTGGTTTCTTACTCGACCGCCTCAGTTCTGAGCAGCTCAAGCTGAACCTCAGCATTCAGGGCGTCGATGATCTGCGCCGCAGCCTCGACGAATCTTCTACCCGCCAGGCTTTCAGCATCGTTGTGGCGGCGCTGATTATAGGGGCCGCGATTGTAGCTACGGGGCGGCAGTCTTCCCAAGGGCAGATCTTGAGCATTATCCTGTTTGCGGCAGCCAGCTTCTTCGGCCTGTGGCTGCTGTTTAGTATCGTCAGGCCGCGGCGGCGGCGGTAGAAGCTCAAGGTTCAGTAGTTGTGCCGTAGGGCGCAGTAGCTCAGGGCAACGATCGAGTGTAAGCCTCCGCGCAGCTAAGGTTTGCACTCGATCGCTAGCAACCACTCAAAGAGCGTGATAAGTCATTGAGATCATGCTTTCTGGGCTCGGTACTTATCTTTAAATAGAGCCTGCTGCGTTTTGTGATCAACAATTGGAGCCGGGTAGCTGCCGCGCTCCTGCTCAGAGATACTGCCTGTCACCAGGGGGCCAGTGTCCACCGATCGCAGCTCGGGCACCCACTGGCGAATATACTCGGCCTCAGCGTCGTACTTTTTGGCCTGGCTAGCGGGGTTAAAAATCCGCAGCGGCTTAGGGTCCATACCGCTAGAGGCACTCCACTGCCAGCCACCGTTGTTGGCCGACAAATCGCCGTCGATCAGGTGCTGCATAAAGTACTTCTCGCCCCACTGCCAGTTGACAATCAGGTCTTTGGTAAGAAAGCTAGCTACAATCATGCGGCAGCGGTTGTGCATCCAGCCGGTTTCGTTGAGCTGGCGCATGGCGGCATCCACAATCGGGTAGCCGGTTTTGCCCTCGCACCAGGCCGCAAAGTGGTCTTCGTCGTTCACCCAGGGAAAGTCTTTCAGCGGCGATCGGTAGGGACCGTCAGCCAGCTCCGGAAAAAAGTACATTACGTGCTGATAAAACTCGCGCCAGGCCAGCTCTTGCTGCCAGGTGCGCACATTAGCTCGGGTCTCGTCGCTGCGACAGCAGCTATAGGCCGCATCGGCAGCAGCCCACGCCGTACGGATGCCCAGTGCTCCAAACTTTAGCGCTGCGCTGAGGCGCGAGGTGCCGTCCACAAAGGGAAAGTTACGCTGCTCGTCGTAGGTGGCAATGGGGCGGTTATCGCCACAAAAATCTGTCAACCGCTCTAGCGCCGCGGCTTCACCGGGCTCAATGGTAAAGCCCTTTTCCCAGGTAAAGCCCAGGTCTTTGGCGCTCGGTAGCTCGATACAGCCGACGTCCTTAGCCGTTTTTTGTTGCTCAGCACTCAGGAGCTTTAGGCCTTCAGGAGTAGGC
>JBARUP010000320.1:0-6741 GCA_049645805.1 Nodosilinea sp. | reverse complement strand
TATACTATCTGAGCTTTACGGGCAGAAAGGTATTTCTCTCATGGGGGTGTCCAAGGCTGTGCTCGGAGAGCCAGCTATTGTCGAGGCCATGATTCAGGGCGGAGTGCAGTTTATCGCCGACTCTCGCCTTGAAAATATCCAGAAAATGAAGGCTGCTGGACTATTAAGTCGTTTCGTTCTTCTGCGTACTGCTCTAAGCCAGGCTGAAGCTGTGGTTAAGGTTGTCGATATAAGCCTTAACTCCGAAATTGAAACTCTGAAGAAGCTCTCTTACTGTGCTAGCGCAAACAACACCGTTCATCAGGTTATTATCATGGTGGAGCTGGGCGATTTACGCGAGGGAGTTCTTCCCTGCGATCTCTCTCAGTTCGTTAGAGAAGCTCTCACTCTAGATCATATAAAAATTGTTGGTATAGGCTGTAATTTAGCCTGCTATGGCGGAGTCGAGCCAGACGCAAGGAATATGGACGAACTATCTAGGCAGGTTAGCAGTCTTGAAAAAGAGTTTCAGATTAGCCTGGATGTGATTTCGGGCGGAAACTCAGCAAACTACGAATGGTATAAAGCCGCCCAAGATGTTGGCAGAATCAACAACCTTCGCCTAGGTGAGTCCATTTTTCTAGGCTGCGAAACTGTGAATCGAAAGGAAATTCTGGGGTTGCATACCAAGGCATTTCAGCTTTTTGCCGAAGTAATTGAGTCTAAGAGAAAACCCTCCTTGCCGTTTGGGAAGATTTGCCAGGATGCTTTCGGAAAGGTGCCGACCTTTCAAGATAGAGGCATTCGCCAGAGATCAATCCTAGCCTTGGGAAGACAAGATGTTCAAGTGTCTGGCCTGAAATCAAATAGCGCTCTAGAGATATTGGGAGCTAGCAGTGATCACATGATCATCGATAGCAAGAACCAGAATTTGCAGATTGGAGATGAAGTG
The DNA here is from genome assembly GCA_049645805.1 of Nodosilinea sp. Lineage (GTDB taxonomy): Bacteria > Cyanobacteriota > Cyanobacteriia > Phormidesmidales > Phormidesmidaceae > Nodosilinea. The sequence goes on along the minus strand of JBARUP010000320.1, from coordinate 5,810 downwards.
AGTTTCAATCTGGATTATAGTAGCTTGCTCACAGCTATGACCTCCCCTTTCATCCGCAAGAAGTTCGTAAGCGACTGCGTCCAGATTGTCAGGGCAGCGGTTTAGCCTGCGGCCTTAGAGCTGCGGCGATCGCCTGACCGGCCAGCCAGCCTGTAGTCCAGGCGCTCTGAAAGTTAAACCCGCCCGTTATGCCGTCGATGTTGAGAATTTCGCCCGCTAGGTATAGCTCTGGGCAGCGACGGCTCTCAAAAGTTTTAAAGTTGACCTCGGCTAGGGGAATGCCGCCGCAGGTGACAAATTCGTCTTTGAAAACGCCTTTGCCCGCGATCGCGTACTCTCCCTGAGTTATCTCTGCCACCAGCGTTTGCAGCTGCGCTTTAGACAGATCGGCCCAGTTTAGCCGGGTGTTTAGCCCGACTCGGTGCTGAGTCAGGTACTGCCAAAGCCGCCGCGACAGCGCCGGAAAAGGCGAAAAGGCCGCCACCTGTCGCTTGCCTTGGTCTTGCTTTAGCGTTAGCAGGTGCTGCCTTACCTGGTCTTGTTTGAGAGCGGGCAGCCAGTTCACGGTTAGAGTAGCTCGGTAGCGCTGGCTGTGCAGTCCCGTGGCCCCATAAGCCGAAAGCTTGAGCACCGCTGGACCACTTAAACCCCAGTGGGTAATCAGCAGAGGGCCGCTCTGAGTCAGCGTAGGCGCATTTTCTAAGGCTAGATGAAGCTGAACGGTTTCAACCGCGACCCCCGCTAGGCTGCGCAGAGCCGAGTCAGGAACATTGAAAGTAAAGAGAGAGGGTACAGGCGGCACGAGGTCGTGCCCCAGCTTGAGAGCTAAGCGATAGCCACCAGGACTACTGCCGGTGGCAAAGAGCAGGCGCTGACACTGCCACTCGGCTCCAGATCGCAGGGTGAGCCAGAATTTGCCATCATCGGGCTTTACCTGGGCGATCGCCTCGCCAGTGTGAATGCGAATGCCCAGACGACGGGCCTCCCCTAGCAGGCAGTCAACAACGGTGCCCGAGTCGTCGGTAGTAGGGAACATGCGACCGTCGGCCTCGGTTTTAAGGTCCACTCCTCGCTGCTCAAACCAGGCTATCGTGTCCTGAGGCTGAAAGCGGCTAAAGGGGCCGCGCAGCGCGCTGCTGCCGCGCGGGTAGTGGGCGACCAGCGCGGCTGGATCAAAGCAGGCGTGGGTAACATTGCAGCGCCCGCCGCCAGAAATCCTTACTTTAGCCAGGGGTTCGCGCCCTGCCTCAAAAATATGTATGGAGGCACCAGGGCTGGCTTCGGCGCAGGCGATCGCCCCAAACATCCCCGCCGCCCCAGCGCCAACCACGATGACCGAGGCGGAGCGAGTCTCTAGCAGCGCGTCTTCCATAGAGCCTCTCACGGAGCAGGCTCCGCTTGATAGCTAGGACTGGTGCCCTGGCGGTGGGCGCGACGGTGCAGAATTTCTAGCTTGCCTCCCGCCTCCTGAATAAAAGCCCGCTGACGCCGGTATAAGCCTTGAAATAGATTAGCCAGCAGCAGGGCCACCAGGGCCACCACTAGACCCGCCGCTGTAGAGGTAAGCGCCTCACCTACTCCAGATGTCACACCGCTGGCCGACGCTTCCCCAGTTTCACCCAGGCGCAGCGTTGAGAAAACCTGCATTAGCCCCAGTACGGTGCCCAGCAGCCCCAGCAGCGGCGCTATACCAACCACCGTTTCAAACAGGGTTTGAAATCGCTTGAGTAGGGGCAGCTCAGCATGGGCAGCGCTCTCTAGCGCTAGCCGAAACTCTTCGGGAGTAGCGTCGCCCAGGGTAAGGGCGGCCAAAAAAATGCGGGCGATGGGTAGCTGCTGGTGGGTCTTGAGTTTCGCGATCGCTCGCTGGGGATTTTGGCTAAAGGTGTTTAGCACCTGGGGCACTACTCCCTGCTGCTGACGGCCCACCTGTAGCCAAAACCAGCCCCGCTCCACCGCCAGGGCCAGAGTAAGCAGTGAACACAGCAGCAGCGGCCACATAACAACGCCCCCCGCCGCAAACCAGTTACCCATAGTGCAGATGCCCTAACCTGAGATCCACCCATAATAATGGCTGTTGGCCTTGCGAAAGGCTAAAGCACCGAGTCCCCAACCTAGCCCCAACCAATGCAGCCCACTCGCCTAATCCATTCCAGGAAAATGCTCAATCTGAGCATAGCCACTGAATATTAGCTGTTTTCCCTTAGTTTCGAGGCGATTGACCCGCAGCAAAACGCCGTCTAGATTGAAGCGCTCTAGGTCAACCATGCGGTTTAAAACTTCGGCAAACCCCCGCGACATCGTAGCCGAAAGTGCCCTCACGTCGTCTGGAATACCGTCCGGCAGAAACTCGGCGTCGGCAAAAATAATTCGTCGCCGCTTCTCTACTGTCACTTTAGCCGCTAGCTGAACGGGTACATCCTTGCGGTTAGGCAAGTCGGTTTTAGCCGAAATTTCAACGCCCTGGTCCGGCATTAGCATGATGTTGACATCTCGAAAGGTAACAGGGTCACCACCAGAGAGAGAGGTAACGGCTTCATCAGTCACTCCCTCGAGATGCTGACGCACCAGGTCGGCCTCAAAAGCGTGATTGATAGCAGCTTCATCTAAAACAACCTCTGCCACGGCCTGAGTTGGCTGGCGCAGACGAATTTTGCCGCCAATCGCCGAGCCTACATCAATAGATACTGCATCGGTTTCGAACATCATCGCGGCGGTCTCAAACTCTTTGCGAATGACTAGACCGCGCCCTTCCATCCGAAAGCTGTCGATAGTGCCCTGGAGCATTTTGCTAGAAGGAGAACAGCGCACCGCTACCTCCACAGAATCACTGCTGCTGAACAAGCGCCGCAGCGACTGGGTAGCTACAGAGTTGATCATTCGTTCGCCAAAGTCATTGGACCCTTTGGACTGAAACCCGGTAAAGCCACCAAACATAGAGGTTAGAACCAAGCTAATTCCCTAACGTTGTAACAAAATATAAAGCATATTGACAGAGAACTTACTAATGTCTTCTATTGTGAATACCAATGCCTGCATCAGGTAGTCAGGATAACCGCCACTGAAACCTGCTCTAGCTGGGTACAGTGACCTTAGCAGCCTTCAGTCGCCGCCCCAGAGCCGCAGCAATTGGATCCAGGCTGCGGGCGAGACTCTCCATTGCCTCTAGAGTAAGAGCCTGACGCGCGTCTGAGACAGACTGCTCGGGCAGCGGGTGACACTCGACGATGATTCCATCAGCTCCAGCAGCGATCGCGGCGCGAGCCAGGGCAGGTACCAGCTCGCGCCTGCCGGCCGCATGGCTAGGGTCTACTATAACCGGCAGATGGGTAATTTGCTTGAGCGCTACGACCGCCCCCAAGTCAAGGACATTGCGGGTATAGGTATCAAAGCTGCGAATGCCTCGCTCACAGAGAATGACGTTGGCGTTGCCGTGGCTGAGGATGTATTCTGCCGCCATCACAAATTCCTCGATGGTAGCCGCTAGGCCTCGCTTTAGCAGCACCGGCTTGGTTGTGCGGCCCAGGGCCTTGAGCAGATCAAAGTTTTGCATGCTGCGGCTGCCTACCTGCAAGACATCTACGCAGTCGGCCATCATCTCAATCTGGTCGTTCGCCATCACTTCAGAAATTACCGGCATCTGAAACCGCTGGCGAACGTCGTCTAGAATCCGCAGCCCGGCGTCTCCCATGCCCTGGAAGGCGTAGGGGGACGTGCGCGGCTTGAAGACCCCGCCCCGCAGCGCCTGGACTGGCATAGCAGACAGACGGCAAGCTACCTGCTCCATCTGCTCGGCGCTTTCGACGGCGCAGGGGCCGCCTACTACTAGCAGAGTATCGCCGCCCACGGTAACGGTGTCGCTGAGGGCAATAACCGAACGGTGGTCAGCACTCGATTTACGGGTCAGAACAGCATCTTTCATTGGGGTAACCAAAGGTATAGGCGCAAGTTGACAAGAAAAAACAAGGAGCGACCGGCTCCGGGTTAGGTAAAAGGCACAGGACAACCTATCACCCCCCCAACCCGGTGGTGTAAAAAAAGCCGTAGTACCAGTTAGACAAAGGTCGCGTGGCGGTAAGTACGTTCATCGCTAGGGTCAGGGAGAGAAGAGCAGTAAAGATCAAAAAAAAACAAAACCGCAGAGGACGAGCTCTGCGGTTCACAGGATTGGCAGCACGAAAGGTGCTCACGACCTGTGAACCGGGGGCCACCAAAAATAAAATGCTTGAGCGGGCGCAATCACAGCTGCGGTTTGAATTGAAACGTATCTGCAATCTAACAGGGCTTTAGGGGGAGCGTCAACTGGCTAGGCAACTCAGACCAGGCCCAAGTCCCATTCAGCTAGAGCACTTTGGCTTGGACAGGGGAGCCGCTGAGTGAGATAGCCGTCTTGGCTGTCCGGCTAGGACATTTGGGACAGGCGTCCCAAATGTCGGTCAGCCCTAACGCGGACGTGGGGCATAGAGCGGCTGCCCGTGTTCCTCGTCACACCGTCATGATGTCTTTCTCCTTGGCGGCTAGGGCGCTGTCAATCTTGGCGATGTACTGGTCGGTCAGCTTTTGGATTTCATCTTGAGCGTCACGGGACTCGTCCTCAGAGATGTCGCTAGACTTCTCGAGCTTTTTGGCGGCGTCGATACCGCTGCGCCGCTGGTTGCGAATAGAAACCCGCCCCTCTTCAGCAATTTTGCCCGCTGTCTTTACAAATTCTTTGCGGCGTTCGCTGGTCAGCGGCGGAATGTTGAGACGCACAACCTTGCCGTCGTTGTTGGGAGTCAGGCCCACGTCAGACATAGAAATAGCTCGTTCGATGTTGGACAGGCTAGTGGCGTCGAAGGGCTGAATCATCAGAGTGCTAGCGTCGGGGGTAGAAATATTAGCGATGGTTTTTAGCGGGGTGGCAGCACCGTAGTAGTCCACCTCGATGCGATCTAAAAGAGAGGAGTTGGCTCGCCCCGTGCGAATAGTGTTGAAATTGCGCTGGGTAGCCTCAAAAGACTTCTGCATTTGATCTTCAGTTTCAAGCAAAATATCGTCAACTGACATCACAATCCTCTCTTACAATCGTGCCGATAGATTCGCCCGTCAGCGCTCGCTTGATGTTGCCGGGCACCGATAGGTCAAATACCATAATAGGGATCTTGTTGTCTTTACAGAGAGCGATCGCGGTACTGTCCATCACTTTTAGGTCGTGCTTGAGCACGTGGCCGTAGGTGAGAGTGCGAAAGCGCTTGGCATTTGGATTCACTTTGGGATCAGCATCGTAGACACCATCCACCTTGGTCGCCTTGAACACGACCTCGGCATTAATTTCGGCGGCGCGTAGGGCGGCGGTCGTATCGGTTGTAAAGAAGGGATTGCCGGAGCCAGCTCCAAAAATAACCACCCGGTTTTTTTCCAGGTGGCGGATGGCGCGGCGGCGGATGTAGGGTTCGGCGACCTCCTGCATGGCGATCGCGGTTTGGACCCGAGTGGGCACCCCCATGCGCTCTAGCGAGTCTTGCAGCGTCATCGCGTTCATTACGGTGGCAATCATGCCGATGTAGTCGGCGGTGGCTCGATCCATGCCCGAGGCCGAGCCTTTGATACCCCGAAAGATGTTGCCCGCACCAACTACAATAGCGATCTGAATGCCTGCTTTGAGCACTTCGGCAATCTCGGTGGTAATTGCTTCCACCACATTTTGATCAATGCCGTAGTCCATGTCGCCCATAAGGGCTTCACCACTAAGTTTTAGCAGCACGCGCTGATAAGGTTTATCCATAGGAAGTATAGGTGTAGTAAGGTCTAGAAGTTCCACCCCACTATAC
>JBARUP010000319.1:0-1687 GCA_049645805.1 Nodosilinea sp. | reverse complement strand
CCGAGCGCTGGCGGCAGTCGCTGACCCTCAAGAGTCAGGAAGTCGATCGCCGTGCCCTTGAGACTGCCGCCCGCCGCGACGAAATTCAGGAACTAGAGCGCAGCCTCAAGCAAGAGCGCGAAGAACTCGAAAATCGCTGGGAGGCACTAAAACAGCTGCAAACCAATGAGGCACCGACAGAGAGCCAAGAAGACTGAGTTTTGAATTTAGCTTTCCCCTTATCTCTCCCCTGCGCCCCTTGCCTCCGGCCCAACATCTCTGATTGAATAGTGGCATTAATAACTTTTGTGAACGGTGAGACGCCATGTACATCGTGCAGATTGCCTCAGAATGTGCTCCCGTGATCAAAGCCGGAGGACTGGGCGACGTGGTCTACGGCCTGAGCCGTGAGCTAGAAACTCAGGGTCACAGTGTCGAGGTTGTTCTGCCCAAGTACGACTGCATGCGCTACGACCGCATCTGGGGGCTGCACGAGGCCTACCGTGACTTGATAGTGCCTTGGTATGGCACCGATATTCGCTGCGATGTGCTTTGCGGCTGGGTAGATGGGCAATTGTGCTTCTTCATTGAGCCCAAGTCCTGGGAGATGTTTTTCGACCGGGGCTGCTACTACGGCTGCGATGACGATCCCATGCGGTTTGCCTTCTTCAGCAAAGCGGCGATGGAGTTTTTGCTGCGCAGCAACAAGCGCCCTGACGTCATCCACTGTCACGACTGGCAGACAGGGCTGATTCCAGCCCTGCTGTTCGAGGTCTATAAGTACAACGGTATGGAGTTTCAGCGCACGCTGTACACCATCCATAACTTTAAGCACCAGGGCTTTGGCGGTGCCGAGATTTTGCAGGCCGTAGGTCTTAACCGACCCGAGTATTACTTTCAGTACGATCGCCTGCGCGACAACTTCGACCCTTTCTCAATTAACTTTATGAAGGGGGGCATCACCTACGCCAACTACGTCAATACTGTATCGCCCTACCACGCCACTGAGGCCCAGTACGGCAATGAAGGCTTTGGTCTAGGCCACACGCTGCACAGCAACCAGCACAAGTTTTCGGGCATTCTTAACGGTATTGACTACGAAGTGTGGAGCCCGGAGTGCGATCGCCACATACCGCACCACTACAGCACCACCACCTTTGAAGATAAAGCCCTGAACAAGAAAGAACTGCGCGATCGCCTGCTGCTGCGCCAGAGCGATCGGCCCATAGTGGCTTTTATCGGTCGTCTTGACGACCAGAAAGGAGTGCACCTGGTACACCACGCTATGTACCACGCCTTAGGCCGTGGAGAGCAGTTTGTGCTGCTGGGCTCCGCCACCGCCAAGAGCATTAACGACTGGTTCTGGCACGAGAAGAACTTCCTCAACGACAATCCCGATGTGCATCTAGAACTCAGCTTCAATGAAGAGCTCGCTCATCTGATCTACGCTGGGGCCGACATGATTGTGGTGCCCAGCAACTTTGAACCCTGCGGCCTGACTCAAATGATCAGTCTCAAGTACGGCACGGTTCCCATCGTGCGCGGCGTAGGCGGACTAGTTAATACTGTATTTGACTGGGATTACGATACTCTCCACGAGCCCGAGGAGCGCAACGGCTTTGTTTTCTTCCAGAGCGACAACGTAGCCCTAGAGTCAGCTATGAACCGCGCCTTCGACGTTTGGGACCACGCCCCCGCTCTCTTCAAC
>JBARUP010000318.1:0-2256 GCA_049645805.1 Nodosilinea sp. | reverse complement strand
TCACCACCGCCGGATGCCCGCTCAAATTACACGGCATGGTGTACGCGCCATTAGCTACTACGTGGGGGTACTGTCTGCCGTCAACTTCTACTGCGCTCCAGGCTGGACGATGAGTAAACGCTGCCGTTGCCGCCACCGGAGTCAGCCACACGTCCCAAGGGTCTAGCGCCTCATCTAGCTGAGCAGTAAATAGATCTCGCTCCGTTAGCGTTTCAAAGTATTTCTTCAAGCTTGGGTTTAGAAGTTCGGGCAGCAGGCGGCTGAAGTCTCCGAATTGGCGGAGGACGCGATCGCCCTGGGTAGCGGTACGAAAAATCTGGGTAGCGCTGCGTCGAAGATTGCAGCGATCGACAGGCTGAGCGTAGATATTGACGTAGACGGCGAGGCGACCGTAGACATTTAGGATAGATGCCAGATCAAAGTGCTGGGGCACCCAGGATTCAACCCGAGCCCCAGCACTGCTGAGCCTTTGGGCCACCGACTGCATCGCCGCCTGAATATCGGCCAAAAAAGAGCTGACCTTTGGTCAGCTCCTGTTCAGCTACTCAAGGAGATTTTTAACCACAGTCAAGTCGTTCTAGCGACGGTAGGCTAGGGCCACTTCACTCTCGATTTCGGCAGGCTCAAACACCAGGTTGGTCGCGTCAGCAGCTGGGCCAAAGCTAGCCTCGGCGTCTAGGGCAGAGGCATTGGCAGCCGCCGCCTGAGCCAGCCACCGCTGACGCATCAGCACGGTGCCGCCAGCTAGCAGAGCCGCGATCGCACCCAAACCACCTAGGGCAGATCCCAGAGCACGGCTATCGGGGGAATCAGTCCACCATCCGCCTGGAGTATGGCCAGATGCCTGAGTTCCCTTGAGACTAGAAAACGGGCAGCCAGACGCCGCGCTAGGTAAAGCAGAAACAGCTAATAGGCTAGCCGCTACGGATGCCATCAGTGCAGAACGAGAGAGGTTCATAGCCAACCAGAGAAAACGCTACAACTTGACTCCATTGTTGCCTTAGTTCCCTAATTCGACAGCTTCAGAGGCTACAGAATTAAAAAAAGCTGCTGCCCTAGCCAACTCCGCCTCCAGGGCCAGCAGCTTCTCAATGCGGGCCTCTGCTGCGGGGTGAGTAGCAAACAGGGCGGCCATGCCCTAAAGGGAGAAGGCGTTCACAATCAACAGCGGATAATCAATAGCGGATCAAAGGCAGGGTTATCCTGAACCGGCGTTTGGCGGGCGCTAGCCTCCAGCTTTTGCGGGGCAGTAGCTGAGGCGCGGTCTTGGTGAGTCGCCCAGCCCGGCATCGGCTTCGAACTCGCGGGTGCACGAAATCGTCGTTTGAATTAGGGCTGCCGCAAAACCTTATCCCGTGACATACTCCCGACTCTCACGCTTCGCGTAGAGGGCGGGCTTCTCCAGTCTTTCGACCTTCGCGTTTTATAGTGAGCCGATGTCCCAGGCCCACTTTTTTGATGAGTACCCCAGAGTTCACGTCTCGCGGCATAGAAGCCCCACAGTGAGGGCAGTTATGCCAGCGGTCGGATAACTCCTTCGGTACCCGGTTCAGGCAAATTGCACAATGCTGGGAGGTGCCAGCGGGATTAACCTTCACGACTTGCTTATTAGCTTTTTCGGCTACATAAGGCAAGACATTGTTCAGGAACCCAGCTATCCCAGCATCGGCAAAGCTTTTGTTCAGGCCCGACTTCGCTGCCTGACCATTGGGCAGAAACTCGCCGCCTTCACCCGGCTTAGGCTTGCAGCGGCGGGTCATATTGGCGACTTGCAGCTTCTCCACAAAGATCACATCAGCCTTACCCAGCAACTCACCAGCGGTTTCAAAATGCCACTGTCGCCGCTGCCTAGCAATGCGCTGGTGCAGCTTGGCGATTTTGGCATTCAGCTTACGCCGCGCCTTAGAGCCTTTGGGCCTCAGTTCGCGCTTTGCCTGAAGTTTGCCCAGCTTCTCCTCAGCCTGGCGGTAGAACTTAGGCGGCTGCTTGGTAGTGCCGTCTGAGCAGGCAATGAAGTACTCCAGTCCTGCATCCACGCCTAAGCTATTCGCCTCGGTCGCAACGGCCTCAGGCAAGGGGTTCTCTGGCACCGACTTGTCTTCCAGGGAAAAGGTCACGTACCAGCCATCCGCTTTAAGAGACACGCTCACTGTTTTGAGCGCAAACCCGTCAGGTAGTGGCCGGTGACAGATGAACTTCGCCGAACCAATCTTGGGCAGGACGACCCGATTCCCCTCAAGCCAGTCATGCTTAGCC
>JBARUP010000317.1:0-2825 GCA_049645805.1 Nodosilinea sp. | reverse complement strand
GGTTTATTGCTGTGTTGAGAGTAGGAGAACCCAATACCTAACAACCCCGTAAACCCAACTCGCTAGAGTGGTCAGGGAACCCAGGCATGTGTTTCTGTAGCCTACAATAACACTGGCGCGAGTTTTCTGCAATATAACTTTACGAAGCTTCGTTCACCCCCCTCTAAAAATAATCAAGATACCGACCGAACTGCTGAACAGGCTGACAAGTGTGGCCCAAATAGGGCCGTAGGTAAAGAAAGCAGCCTGCTGGCTAAGCTTTACTTGATTAATGTCTACCCAAAGCATGCCGCCACCGTAGCGACTCCAGCCCGTAACAGTGACCTCACGCCCTATCCAGCTAAGGGGATGGGCGTGAGGCTGGAACAATCCCTGAAAGCTTCCCACCGGTGCAGGATGGGCGAGTTTCACTAGCCCCGTTGAATCATCTAGGTAAAGCTCTTGACAGCCGTAGTTGCCCACTCCGACTAGCCCCCGCAGCTTGCCCTGTAGAGTAACGGGCTGCGCCCGTACCGGTAGTGCCGAGGGGGGTTGTAGCAGAACACCTACAGTCTTTCGAGGAGGAGTGCTAGTTGACCGGCTGTCAGGATCAGGAAACAGCGCATTGACGCGCAGCAGCAGCCCAATCCCTAGCCCCAACCATAAACCCCCAACCAAAATGCTGGAATCTTGGTAAAGCCAATTTAGGCGCTGCCAGCCGAAGTGGTTAACAACTCCTCCCACAAACCAAAGCCCCATGGCCAGACTGCCTCCGGTCAGCAGGCCTACCAGTGGTCCTTTCTGGGTTAGGAGCAGGTAGGGGGAAACGTTCAAAGATGTAAGGGGTACCTGCTGGAGGGCTTCAGTGGGGACAAGGTCTGGCTGGTCCCGGATTATGGCCTGCTGATTAAGCCAGAGCAACCGTTCGCCCAGCGGTTGGTGGGAGGCATTGACCCGCAGCCATTGGCGGTAGGGATTAAAACCATCAATGGCTATAAGAATACTGAGGATGGCGGCGCGATCGCCCTTAGAGGAGCGGAGCAAACCACCTGAGGCGATCGCCTGACGACTGCTAACAGGCATCAGTACCTCTAGACTGGCGTGTAGCGGGTGGAGGGTGCCGTACCGCCGTAAATAGACTGCGATCGCCTCAGTATTCTGCAAGAGCGCTTCGCTTACCGGGCCAGGCTGGGTTAGGGCCACAGCTTGCCTATCGCCCCAGCGACAGCACAGCCGCGATAGCCATAGCAGCGCCTGCCGCAGCAGCCAAAACAGGCCGTAGAGGAGCCCTGCTCCGCCGCCAATGACACCCTGCAGGGGCTGGCTTGAAGCGTCTGCAGCCTGGGCTAGTCGGCGGTATCCAGTGTGCAGCAGCACTAGCGGTAGCCCAGCTGCCGACAGTACCGGCAGACTGCCGTTGACTATTCGAGCTAGCTCGTAGGCGTAAAACGCTGTTAGATACTTGTCAGGAGTCTGGTCTAACAGCCCCTGACTCACCACAATTCGGGTGTGGCGAGGCAGCCAGCCGTAGCTAAAGCACAGCGGGGCTGAGTCATCAATCAGCCGCAGCTCTGGCATTGGCCAGTTCTGCTGGCGGCACATTTGGCGTAGCAGGCGCAGCGCGCTTGGGCTATGGGCCTGCAGCTGGCGGACTGAGAGGGGCCGCTGCTGGTACCAAAGCGTCAGGATCTGATCCATTAGCCAGGGGCTAGCTAGCGCTAGCAGCACTAGCCCAGCGACAATCCAAACGGTGTACGACTGGTAAGCGCCAGGCAGGCTTAGCTGAACGGGCCAGCGCACCCAGCGCAGCAGTCCGTCTAGAGTTCTTAGGACAGCATGGAAGGCATAGTTGACAACCCAGACTAGGGCGATCGCGGTTAGCGCCTGCCCTAGCCCCAGCGCCAGAGGTCGTGGTAGCGGCTGAGCGTGTGATCTAGCCTTAGCCTGCGGCCGCCTAGCGGCTGGCTTAGGGGCAGGAGACGGAGACGAGGCTGGTTTACGGAAGTCAGCCGCTGCGCTTGCATCATCCCTGTCGCTATCTGGCTGCTGATTTAGCTGGCGGTAGTGAAACAACGAGCCTGCTCCTACGTTGCCCTCTGATGCCGGCTCTGCAGGTCGAAGAGCAGCAGACTGTTCTGCTGTAGGCCCGGGATGGGCAGGGGAAATAGGCTGAGACGCTGCTGCTGGCGGCGGTGTGGGGTTAGAGCCTGCCTGGGGTGAAGCCTTCTCCAGAGGAACAAACCCACTCAGATCGGCTCTGGCGGCGCTAGGGTGCGGCGAGTCTAGAGTAGGCGCGATCGCGGCTTTGTCAGCCCGGCTCAGCATTTGGCTCGCCCACTCTCTGGCCTGGGGTGAGGGGCTGTCGAGAAGCTGGCGGCAAAGCTGCCTAGCCTGCTCGCCCTGTCCTAGATGCTGGTGTACTCGTACCCGACCTATCAAGACCTTAAGCCGGTAGGGCGACGCTGACGGCAGGGCCTCTAGGCGCTGAAATAGTGCCAAAGCACGGGCGTAGTCTTGAGCTTTGAAGGCCGCTACGGCCTGCTGATAAAAGGCCTCTACTGATACCTTAGGAGAACGACTAGAATCAGAGGCTGGAGAATCGGGGTCTACGGGCTGCGCCATACGGTGCTGTCAAGACTAGAAAAGCAGGAATACAGGATATATAGGCCAGATGAGTTCAAGCATAGCCAACTATTTCCCATCTGCTTCTATTCGCCTGTGCTTAAGCGCTAGACAACTGGGGAGAAACATCTCACAAAAAAGCAGTATTGCCCTTAGACTAAAATCTTAATCGCAATGTTGCCGCTTTATGATTGCCCTGAGCCTCTTTGTGGCCAGTTTTGTAG
>JBARUP010000316.1:0-4908 GCA_049645805.1 Nodosilinea sp. | reverse complement strand
TCTGGGTAGTGGCCTGGAGCATGAAGCGCAACCAGTGGCAGGGGGCCGTAGCCGGACTTGTGCTAGGCCTGCTACAGGATGCAATGACCTTCCCTAACCCCACCCATACCCTGAGCCTGATTGTGGTAGGCGTCCTTACGGCCCGGCTGCAAAAGCAGCGCTACCTGCAGGAAGACATTGTGTCGGTGGCGCTAATTGTCTTCGCAATGGCGGTGATTGCTGAAACAGTGCTAGCGCTGCAAATCAGCGTCAACCAGCTCTTATTCGCCGACTCACTCTATCCCCCCTTAGGCAGCATCTGGCTGTACCACCAGCGTGTCGCCCTCAGCTCGGCCATCTTGAGCAGCCTGTGGGCACCAGCACTGTACTACCCACTCAACCGCTGGTGGGAGCGGTACTCGCCTGAGCCCTAGGCTACGGGCTAGATCGTTTGCAGTATTAATTCCGCCTAGAGCAGAGATTAGGGCGGTGACCTAGCCCGTAGCCATCGCTTCAACGATGGGGTGAATACCCTAACCTTTCTCTTTCTGGCGATAGCTATAGCTCTAGAAAAATTTGCTAAAGCTCAGCTTTGCCGCCGAGCAAAAATAGCCCGCTGCTGAATTCTTTGACAAGCCGTCCAGAGATCGGGCAGCAGGTGAGTGGGGCGAAAGCTCTGTAGATAGCTGCTGCTGCGGATGCCGCAGGTCAGCGCTACGGTATCAATGCCAAGGCTTTGTCCAGCCATAATATCGGCCTCAGTGTCCCCAATCATCCACGCGTGGCGCAGGTCGTAACCGTGGCGCTGCTGGGCGGCGATCGCGGCCTGCAGACGTTCTACCTTATGGCTCGCCTGGTTTGTGTAGGCCGCATCTAGCTCAGGCATGCCGTAGAGATCGCTGATGGCCCAGTGCAGGTCATGCTGGTCTAGAAACTGCGCAACCTGGTTGGGGGGGCGCAGGGTTACAAGCACCACCCGCGCTCCGCACTGGCGCAGCAGCTCTAGCCCAGAACGGGCCTGGGGCTGTACCTGGTCTCGATCGAGCAGGGCGGCGTGGTTTACGATGCGGCTAACCTGGCCTAAGAAAGCGTCAATTTGAGCTGCCTCTAGCCCAGACCAGTGGGCAATTTGTCGGTCTGGCACGCGGTTCTGCTTGAAAGTCCAGAACTGAGATTTTGATAGATAGCGGACGGAGGTCTCAGCACCCCGGCTTTGAGCCTGGGCTTGCACCCACTCTAAACCCTGGCGATAGGTAGCGTAATAGCGCTCTGACACATCGGCGATCGGGCCGTCAAAGTCGCAGAAAATGGTAATGCTAGACATGGGCTACGAAACTCCCTGCCGCTAAAGACGACTGACTTGGTACCACTAAGCGTTGCCATAGATAAATATTTTTAATATTTTCTTAACAAAACTCAAAGCTTATTTACCTTAGCAGCCCAGATTCAAAATGACTACTGCATAAACCCGGCTTGTGGTTGTAGCCGCAGCGTGTGTGGCTCTCATGACTTACGCAAAATAAACAGACTACCGGATATAGCCACAGTGCCTCAGGGTTGGTCGGGCGTATCACGCTCTAGGATCAGCGTTACAGGACCATCGTTATGAATCTCAACCTGCATCGTGGCCCCAAACTGTCCTGTCTCAACCCGTAAACCACTGGCTCGCAGCAGGGTCACAAATCCGTCGTACAGCCTCTCGGACTGGGCTGGGGGCGCGGCTCCTTCCGCCACCTAACCCTCTACAGTGACGCTTGAGGCAGTCACCCGCTGGACTACGACTCACACGGTGCCTGAGGGGAGAACTTTTTCTGCCACACCGTTCGAATGCGGCTTGCCGCTGCGGCCATGTCTGCGTTTAAAGGAGGCTTACCAAGAGTTCGAAAGACCTGTAGTTCTAGGCCCTTTAGACCCAGTTCCTGCGGGTTGCGCCCATCGGGGTAGCGAGGCTGTAGCACAAAGTGCACATGGTAAGGGGGCTGATCGACCCAGAGGCTTACATAGACGCGCTCGGCCTCCATAGCCAGAGCAACTGCCTCTGACATCTGCTGCAGAAAAGGCCCCATAGAAGCAGCCTCTGCCGTCGATAGTTCCCACAGGTTTTCGCGATGGGTGCGGGTTTTGACCACGACAGAACCCAGGCCGTAGGGGCCAATACAGTGGTCGGCTATCCACCACAAGTTCTCGGCGATGATGCCGCCTGGAGCCGACTGCGCACCTACCAGAATTTGGCAGGCTAGGCAGTCGGGATGTTGCTGTCGGGTTCCGCTATCGGTCATAGGGCAAGATACCGATAATGTAGCGTCTGGGGTCGGTAACTCAAACCTTAACCATTACCTGATCACCTTCGATTTTAGCTTCGAAGGTAGCCAGCGGTTTTGGCGGCGGCCCGCCGCTCACCGTGCCGTCTGGGTTAAAGCGCCCGCCGTGACAGGGGCAGGCGAATAGCGCCTGAGCGCCGTCCCAGGCTACCGTGCAGCCAGCGTGGGTGCATACCGAACTCACCGCCAGTACCGCATCTGATCCACCGGGGTCGCGAACAACAATTAGGTCTTTACCCTTCACCTTGCTGGTCAAACTGCCCTGGGCGGCTAGGTCGGCAGCGCTGCCAAGAGTCGTAAAATCGCTGGCTTCTCCCTCAGCCTCAGGTGCTGAGTCAGACTGACAGGCCGCGAGTGCAACCGGCAGCGAACTGGCCAGCAGCCCTAGGCCCAGCAGGTTAGTAAATTCTCGCCGCTTCATAGCCCTACTAATTGCCAAATCCCTGACCTCGCTTGACCGAAGCAATGCCTAAGCAGGCGTTGAGCTGCTCCCGCAGGGTTTCGTGATCGAGATTCTGGCCAATTAGCACCAGCTGGTTTTTGGGTTCGCCCTTCCACTGGTCATCATCTAGAGAAAAGCGTTTGCCGCTGAGGTGAAAGATATGGCGTTTGGGGCTTTCGTCGAACCAGAGAATGCCCTTGGCCCGGAACACTGCCGCGGGCAGCTGATTGTCTAAGAAGTGCTGAAATTTGCGAATTGCAAAGGGGCGATCGCTGGCAAACGACAGCGACGTAAAGCCGTCAATAGCCAGGTGGTCGGAGTGATGGCCGGCTCCATGGTCGTGATGGTCATGGGCATGGGCATGGTCGTGATGGTCGTGGGCATGGTCGTCGCAGCTGCTGGGGTCGTGGGCCTCATGGTCGTGGTGGTCGTGACCATGGACATTTTCAGCACTGTCGCCACCAAAGTATTGATCGGACTCAAACAGACCAACGCTGAGAATCAGCGATAGGGGTACCTCCGACTTGGTAGTGCGCAAGATCCGCGCCCCCTCATTCACATCGCGGATTTTGACCTCCAGCACATCAAGGTCAGCAGCATCAACCAGATCGGCTTTGTTGAGCAGAATGATGTCGCCATAGGCAATTTGGTTGTGGGCAGCCTGGCTGTTGAAGAGGTCTAGGCTGTAGTTTTCGGCATCAACTACCGTCACGATTGAGTCGAGCCGAGTCATATCTCGCAGCTCGGTGCCCAAAAAGGTGAGGGCGATAGGCAGCGGGTCAGCGAGTCCCGTGGTTTCAACCACCAGGTAGTCGATTTTGTCCTGGCGCTCCAGCACCTTATACACCGCTTCCATTAAGTCGTTGTTGATGGTGCAGCAGATGCAGCCGTTGCTCAGCTCCACCATGGTGTCGTCGCTGTTTTCAGTAGTAATCAGCAGGTCGTTGTCAATGCCGATTTCGCCGAACTCGTTGACCAGCACGGCGGTTTTGAGCCCTTCCTGGTTGGCCAAAATGTGGTTGAGCAGGGTGGTTTTGCCGCTGCCCAAAAAGCCGGTGATGATAGTGACGGGTAGACCGTGTTTGATGCCATCCATTGACTGGGGCTGGATGGGAGGAGCAGCGGTAGACATGGGTGCTCTCTGAACGCAAGGACATTTTCTATACTAGCGATCAATCTGAAGTCGTGGCGCTTGGGGTTGCGATTGTTTAGCGATCGCGCCGCCCAACCAGTACAATTGCATCAATTCCGTCGCTAGAAACGGCCCATGTCGCCCCATCCCAAAGCCCCAGCCCGCTGCGGCTGGGTTCACGACAACCCCACAGAGATCGCCTACCACGATCAGGAGTGGGGCGTACCGCTGCACTGCGATCGCAAGCACTTTGAGTTCATTATTCTTGACGGCTTCCAGGCCGGACTGAGCTGGCTCACCATTCTGCGCAAGCGCGAGAACTTTCGCGCCGCCTTTGATGGCTTTGACCCCGAACTTGTAGCCCGCTATGACGAGGCCAAGCATCAAGAACTGCTGCAAAACGCAGGCATTGTCCGCAATCGCCTCAAGGTTGCCGCCGCCACCCGCAACGCCCAGGCGTTCCTCAAGGTGAAAGAGACCTTCGGCAGCTTCGATCGCTACATCTGGCAGTTTGTCGAGGGTGAGACGGTGCAGAACACCTGGACAACGATGGCCGCTGTTCCTGTCCGCACCACCGCCTCCGATGCCATGAGCAAAGATCTCAAAAAGCGGGGCTTTACGTTTGTGGGCTCCACTATCTGCTACGCCTACATGCAGGCCGCAGGCATGGTCAACGACCACACCGCAGACTGCTTTCGCCATCGAGAACTCAGCGAGTAGGCTAGCCCAGCGGCTATTCGCAGCGGTATTACTTCTTATTCCCTCACAGCTTGCCCTCTCCAGACGGAGGGAGGGACAAGGACAACCCTTGACAACATTCCCAGGAATGTTATTGTATTCTCAGGAATATAATACGAGGCTTTTCAGCCATGACTTCAGACAGCAGATCGGTAAATGAATCGACTGATAGAGAGTACAGTCAGCAGCGGTTGCAGTTGAGCGCCGAGCGTGGCGCGGGCCGCCTTGCCGGGTTCTTCCTCGTTACTCAATTTGTCCTGATGTGGACGACATTCTTTATTCTCTCTAGCTCCATT
>JBARUP010000315.1:0-1951 GCA_049645805.1 Nodosilinea sp. | reverse complement strand
GGATAAAGCAGCGCCTGCCCTAAAATAATGGACTCAAACTCGCGGTTGAAATGACGAATAGGCTGCCCCCGTCGCTGCCAAAGCTTGAGAATTTGATCAACAGAAATAACCTTATAACGCCCTTGATAAAGAGCCTCGGTAATTGCGTGACTAACCCAATTAGGGTCAAATTCTGTCAGCCATTCAGCAATTACAGCCTTGGTTTGATACGTCTCGGCATCAAAGCTGTAGCTGGTGAGGAGCTGATACACAGCTTCAACATCTAGGTTACTGCTGGGATGAATCATAGTGGATGCCTACGCGCTAACCCGTACCTGTCAAGGTTGTGAACAAGGGTCTCTTCTGAGCTTGTTTTCCTAGCTTAATCATAGGCTAGGTCAGGGGCCAGCATCGTAAGGTTGATCACTATTAGTGGGTTGCTATTGTACTATCACATTGCTAGGCGCATTGGGAGGTTCGTCAAAAGGAGCAGTGCGCCCAACCCAGTCAAAAGCGCTAATTCGCAGCCCTAAAAAGCCCGTTTCTTGAGTGGGGCTGTAGGTAAATAAGACGCCGTAAGCGCGCCGCCGATACTCAAAAATGAGGTTAGTGTCGATGGCGCGTCCGGTTTCTAGATTGATAGCCGTTTGAAAACCCGCCAGAAAAGGGCCGTAGATTTGCTGAACAACGCCCCCCGATAGTACAGTGCGATCAACTGTGCGATCGAAAAGAAAAGGAGATGTATCGCCGCCTAGGACGGTGTGGCTAAAGCCAATATTGAACTGGGTATAGTCAAAGGTGTTGCGCTGAAGACGACCCAGCTGCCCCCCAAAAACAACTCTGCCCAGCATTGACTCTTGCAGATCGCTGCTGGTGTAGTAGGTCGCAACCCCGCGCAGGCCTACTCCCAGCGTTAGATTGGGAACCACTGGACGAGGCGAATAGCGCAGCCCCTCCGTCTGAGTGGCGGGCAGGGGCTGCCCCTGCCACAGCAAGAAGTCGCGGCTGAGGTCGGCAGCCCCCTGAAACCGAAACAGGCTAGCTAGGCCTCTGGCTACTCCGGGATTGAGCAGACTGGGGCGATCGCTGGTAGCAGTAACGTACTGTCCAGAAACCTGATAGCTGAGATTAAGGCCGCTGCTGCCTAGCGCAATGTTGGGCGACTCTAGCAGCAGCCCCAGGCTGTTTTGTACGTCTTGAAAGCCTAGAGAACCGTTGAAGAGGCGATCGCGGTAAGTATATTCAAGATTAAGACGGTGGTCGCCCACCAGGCGCTGAGCGCGAAAGCTGGCCCGTAGGCGATTGCTCAAGTTGTCGAAATCAAAGCCAGATAGATCGAAGTTACCGGAGACGGCGGTGCCAGGCCCCAGCTCTCCGCTGATGCTGGCGACTAGGCCGAAGTTAGCCGGGTCAGCAATGTTGTAGTTTGAGCTGCTTAGCCAGCGGGAAAGCAGAAACTGTGGAGCCACGATAATGCTCAGGGGACCTATTCCCCCGATGGGAACTGGCGCTTCCACAAAAAGCCCACTGCGATCGCGGCCGTCGATGCCGATACCAAGCGGCAGTGGGTTAAACGCATCGGCTGGCAGCTGCCCTCGAGTCAGCACAAAGCGGTTCCTAAACAGAGGAATGCTAAGGCCCTGATCAAACACTAGCCTAGGGTTTTCAAAAACCAGCTCTTCCTGTATTTCATTGAGCGGAGTAAGCCTGGCGCTGCTGGCTCTAAACTCAAGCTCGGGCGGTGAGAAGGGGTCGTTGGTCAACCGAACGTTTTCGGCATAGGAACCATCAGCGTCGAAGGATACCTGATCGGCTTCAAAACGCAGCCGATTAATGGTGTCTTGTTCCCCTACCGCTAGGATACTGGGGTCGCCCGTAGCTAGGGCAACACCGCCGGGGCTAGTGGCTTGCGAAATAGACGGTTGGTTCTGAAGGCGATAGTCGAGGGGCAGCCTGCCGGTCTGTCCGGGCG
>JBARUP010000314.1:0-5008 GCA_049645805.1 Nodosilinea sp. | reverse complement strand
CCCTCGGCTACACCGACCCCAACGACTGGAGCGACCCCATCCCCGTGCCGCCCACCAGCGGCACCCCTGGCGCAACCTCTCCAGCAGGCACCAAGCCAGCATCGAGCGGAGTCGAAATGTGGATGGCGATCGCCACCAAAACCGTGCTGATTGAGTAACGCCCCGCCCTCAACGGCCCAGCCATTGCTGGCGGGGGCTGCGATCGCCATTCTCAAGCCACCGCCTCCCAACTGGGCCGATTGGGCAGCCCGTTTAACACCAAATCCTATTGGGTTGCACCCGCTCTGTAGGGGCATTGCACTGCAATGCCCCTACGAGATCCCTATTTTGAATTAGGGTTTCTCAATGCGGATTTCGTATAACAACCCGAGGCGGCAATGAAGCATATCAACCCCGCAATGAAGCATGTTGACCCTGCAATGAAGCATGTTGGCACCGCGATCAGCTTTACTGGCACAGCGGTGTAATGGTTTTGGGGGCAGCTTGCCAATTGCACGCCCCGTTATGTCAAATTGACCCAGTAGTGTAGCTTTGTCCGGCGGCAATACACCTCTGCACTAGGTAACTTGCGGCCCTGCATTTGCCACAGCGCTAAGCCATTTGACACCTGTTTGCCAACCCGTTGAAGCATTTGTCGCGATGGCCCTTAGGGCCGGTCTTTGACTATCGCAGCCTCAGCGGGCACTCTATTGCAGGCAACATAGAGGTGCACTCTACGGCCATTGTCGATACCAGCCGCCGTTTGCCAAGCCGCTACATTCTGCAAGATGTTGAGTCCTTTGAGGGCATGGGGGCCATCCCTGACTATCCCCCGTTGCGCCTGTGGGCATGGAAAAAACCCCGTAGCCCTTTGAAAACGGGGCTACGAGGGCACATAGAATCTTGTGATTGCAACGCTTTATTGTGACGCTATCCGTCAACCCTCCTGGTGAGTTGGGGTGCCGTCGGCAGCAACACTGCCGTTGCTGCCGACACCGTGATCGTCGTCGGGGCGGCTGGTAGCATAGTTGCCAGCACTGAGACCTTCTGCCCTATAGCTACCAGAACTATAACCAGCGCTTTGGCTAGGCTCGTACACTACTTTAGCCATAGGGCTAGGGTAGTCGAGGTTGTCCTTAGGTATCCTGGTTGGTTCGTACAGTCGCCCTAGGGTGCGTACGCCATAGCCTGTCGCTGGAGGCGTTGAAGTCTGATAGAACGTCTGTTTGCGAGTGCGGTAGGCAGTTTGATACAGCGACGAGCGAGTGCCGTTTACTGTCACCAGGCTGGGCTGATCTACTCCCTGGGAAGGGTGATAGAGGTAGTCCCCAAACGATTGTTCCGTGGCCAGCAGAGGCGGCAGCTCTGCCTCAGGCGCTCCGTACCGCACGTTTAGCAGCGGCTGAGGTTCAGAATGAAACGGGTTTTGATAGGCCAAGACGGCGCTATCGCTTACTTCTGCCAGGTTCTGCCGCCAGTTGTTGATAACACTGTCGATATCAAAGCCCATCGCTCGCTGGTAGTGCCAAAGGCCTCCCTGAAGGAAGAAAAAGGCCAGGTAAAAGTGGGCATTGGCCAGCCAGGTGCGCGATGAATAGCCCGCGTCGGCTGCTTTAGTCGGGTCAAAGTAGTAGGGCAAGAAAGCCGACTTTAGCTCTAGGGGTGGCCCATAAAACTCGACCGGGTAGGCCAGGGTATTGAAGCCGCAGTAGTAGGAGGCTGCGAACCCAGCGATCGCAATACCAAACAAAGAGTAGGCCAAAATGCCATCGGCGGAAAAGAGAAACCGCTGCCGCACCCAGCTGAACGGCGGCACCAAAATGTGCCATGCCCCGCCTGCCAACAGCAGCACCGCCACATAGATGTGGCCGCCCACCAGATCTTCTAAGTTGTCAACGCCAAACAGGCGGGTGCGATAGCTGAGCAGGGTGCCAAAGTCGAGGGTTGGATTGCTAACAACGCGCACCTCACCAATGTTGGCGTCGTATAGTCCGCCAAAGGCCTTAGCTTTGATCACCAGCAGCAGCGCGCCGAGGCCCAAGATAGCCAGGTGATGACCCAGAATAAAGCCCAGTTTCTGGGAATCATTCCAGTCAAAGTCGAATTTGGCGGCGTTGCCTCGGGCGTTGGCTAGGCTTTGGGGCAGGCGATCGCGGTGGAAGTAGGCTCCCGCCGCCAGCACTCCGGCGGCCACAATGTGAATCACGCCGATGGCAAAGAGGGGAGAGGTATCTGCGATCGCGCCGCCAGAGCCAACGCCCCAGCCCTGAGTAGCCAGGTGGGGCAGCAGAATCAGCCCCTGCTCGTACATGGGGGCACTAGGGGAGTAGACCGCTAGCTCGAACAGGGTAAAGACCCCGGCCCAGAGCATGATTAGGGCCGCCTGGGCCACGTGGGCCACAATAAACGTATTCGACAGGTGAATGAATCGGGCGTTACCCGCCCACCAGGGGTATTTCTCCTGGGTTTTGTTAACAGCGTGCATGGTTTGACTGTTATAAGAGTGGTCTGTCGGAATCGGCAGGGGTGTAGCTACCTCTGCGGGGGTAAGGCTGCGATCGCCTCGCCCCCAGAGGAAAAAGTCAGTCTAGTCGCAGAGGCTAGCTTAGGCCCGCAATGACGTGGTCTAGATAAACATCCATTTCTTGACCAGCGTCGGCACCGACACGCTGGGTTACCACTTCTTTCATGGTCTGAATCGCTTGAATGGTAGGCTCAATAGGTACCCCCAGAGAGCCATAGGTTTCCCTCAGCCCGTTCAGCACCCGCTCGTCCAAAATAGAGGCATCTGCCGCCAGCATGGCGTAGGTGGCGTAGCGCAAGAAGTAGGTCAAGTCTCGCAGGCAGGCCGCATAGCGCCGAGTCGGATACATATTGCCGCCGGGGAGGGTAATATCTCCGTACAGCAGGCTTTTAGCCACAGTGTCGCTGATGATGCTGGCCGAACTATCACCAATTTGACCAGCGGCCTTAACTCGCAGGGTACCGCTTTGAAAATACTTCTTCAGGACCTCTAGCTCAGCCCCTTCTAGGTAGCTGCCTTTCTCATCGGCGGGGTTGATGACGGCGGTAATGGTGTCTTGCATAGCTTTCCTTTTCTAGAGCGTTAAATCAAATATCAAGCAGGAGAATCGAGAGTCACGACGTTGGCTAAATCCAGCCTCGGAGCGAGCAACTAGGTACGCTACGCCAGGGTTAGACTCAGACCTGAAGCAGTGCAGGCGCTTAGAACGCCCGAATCAGCTGGTCAAAATAGGGCGCGGCGAGGGCTCCCTCCTCAGAGCTCAAGCCACCCATGGCTACTTCTTTAAGACACTTCATCGCTAGCTTCAAATTGGCTAGGGGCACGCCAAGGGAAACGTACATATCGCGCATGCCGTCTAGGCCAATGTCTTCTAGAGGTTTAGCGTTACCGGCCAGCACGCAGTAGCTAACTAGGCGAACGTACCAGCCCTGGTCTCGCTGGCACAGGGCAGTTTTTTGAGAATCACCGCTGTTGCTGGGAGTATTGGGGCACTGGGCCCAGAACCGCTTACTGCCCTCATCAACAATTTTTTGTTCGCTGGCCGCCAGCTTTTGAGCAGCGCTAATGCGCACATTACCCTTGCCAAAAAAGTCCTGAAGCTTGCTCAGCTCAGCGCTGCTGAGAAAACGATTAGCTTCATCCGACTGAGCGATAACTTTAGCAACAATACTCATGATGAAAAATCCTCCTAGATAAATTGGTAGTGATTGAGCATGACGGCAGTAGAGATATCTTTTAGAACAGATATGGGTCGTGCTGAGAACAGATTTAAGCTATTAGAAGCAGCAGCATCTATGGTGCTCCAATCTGGGGCAGCTCTCAAAAATTACCTAGAGATAATACTGATTTAGGTCGACCTCCCACCAAGTGGCCATCTAAAAAAAGCAACGGGTATTGGCGGCCCGAAAGCTAGCTTCGAGACATCCCTAAGCCTAGCGACAGGCTCAGGACTAGCTAATCTGGCCGTTACTCGGCCGACGTAACTACCCAGGCAGGTTTTAAGCTATCCGCTGAAGATTCCTCAAAATCAGCTCAACTAGTGCATTTTGTGAAGACAAAGGCCGGTTATTTTGCGGGTAAAAGTAATTAGCTATCCCGCAAACGAAGACGGCTAATTATTCTGCAAAAACAAAGAATTAGCTGTATCGTTTAAGCGAGAATATCGGGCTATTTGCCTTCTCCTAAAGAGTAAAAGATATGGATTGACTTTCAACCGTCTTCTTCAAAAACCGCACATATAAGTATAAGTATGTTTATCTACACGGAAATAATTTTGCGTTTATCAATAGTTACCTTAGAAAGGTTCAGAGGTGCGCTAAATCTGCTTAGCACAGGTCAACTCTAATCGATGCAGGTATTAGTAAAACTCAGGTCTGAGTGACTGGCAGTAACCAGCTAAAGGGTGGGCTTGGCGGAATACCCATGCTCCGGCAGTGGCGTGGTCTGCTGCACAGACTGTTACTGGCTGGCTGCTTAGTAGAGCCAAGCTACCTGGCCTGAGCGGTCATTTCAGATTGAGGGAGCTAGACTAGTGGACAGCCTAGCTGGTATCTAGGAATACTGGCATTGGGTACAGTTTCGCTGAGTTAGGTTATCTATGGCCATGCGTTTCTTGGGTAAGCAAGCGTCTGTAGGTTCTCGCAGTAGGGCAACGGCCACCGGCCTGGCTACTATTAGCTGGTTTCTGCTGCAAAGTCTGATGCCACTGCCTCCGGTTCTGGCTCAGGCTGAATCTGAGGGCCTTACCTACGGCCAGTTTTTAGAGGAGATTGAGCAGGGCGAGGTTAAAGCCGTTGAGATTGATGAAGCGCGAGGCATCGCCTACGTCACTCTGGACTCCGATGCCGAAGATGCTGAACCCCAGGAAGTAGAGCTGTTTTCCTCGGGAGGCAATGCTGAACTGGTGAGCCGCCTGCGAGCGAACGATGTCGATGTCGACATCCGCGATTCATCCGGCAGCGGAGCGCTGGCATGGCTGGCTACTAACTCGCTACTGGCTTTAAT
>JBARUP010000313.1:0-6710 GCA_049645805.1 Nodosilinea sp. | reverse complement strand
CCGGCATTGGCGACCTGCCTGACCAAGTCGCTAAGCAGGTTGTAGCCCAGATATCAGCTAACCTCTACGGCGCACTTAAAGGATCACTGGAGAACGAAACCGGAGGTCAGCTGACCCAGAACCTGGTACAAAAGCTGGTAGCCACCTTCAGACTTCAGCTCAAAGAGAATGAAGACGTCGAAGAACTTGAGGCGCTGGTGGTGAACTTTCTCGAAGAATTTAAGCTTAACTACGTTAAACGCCTTGCTGCTGCCGATGTTGAGCGCCTGATTGAAGAACGCTACCAGCTCTATAACGTGACTCAGAACGGCCAGAGTTAGGCGGCGATCGCCCTCGCTTTGAGCCTCCTGAACCTACTGCTTAATCCTCCCTAAGGTAGAGACGCCTGAGTCAACATCTCATCCCCGGCGCTACCTATCAGGATAGAGAGAACTGCAATGTTGCGATTGCTACATTGGGCTGAGTTGGAAGGGTGATCAGACATACAAAGCATTGTTTGCTAAACAGCATTTTTACAGGAGTACACCAATATGCCTACTCAAAATAACGATCCTGGCAGCCCGAATCTCGAATCCTCAACTAATGCTCGTCCAGTCACTAACGACGAGATCGCCTACCGTGACGGCTACGTTAGGGGTAAGTCAGCGGAGCAGCTAGAGCAGGAGCGGCTGCGGGCTGCTGAAGCCAGTATCTACGAAGAAAATGCTCGTGCCCGAGCCAATAGCGGTACTTCAGCTGGCCTAATTCTGGGCCTAGCCCTTGCTGCCGCTGCTGCCCTGGTAGGTGGCCTAGTCTACGTTTATACCGCAGATACAAACCCGGCTACAACGGCTCCTGCTCCTGAGGCCGCTGAGCCAGAGCCTGTTACTAATGAGACAACCATCATTGAGCGCACTGTTGAGCGCACTCAGGAGGTCGTACCGGCTCCCAGCTCAGTGCAGCCGCCTGAAATCAACGTGGAGTTGACCAACCCTGTCGAGCCGCAGCCCGCCGATCCGGCTCCGGCAGAGGCGACACCTGAGGCTAGCTCTAATGAAGCGGCTGGCGAAACTCCTTAGCCTTGGCTCGCTCAAACGCTTTAGCAAGCTGCTAGACGCAAAGGGGATCTGTTCGATACAGAACAGATCCCCTTTGCGTTGAGAGACAGTAATCTTGAAGCAGTAAAAGGGATTTGAATCTACGGCATCTATGGGCACTTATTTAGTTACTGGCGCAAATCGCGGTATTGGCTATGAGTATTGTCGTCAGCTTCAGCAGCGAGGTGACACCGCGATCGCGGTATGCCGTCAACCCTCCGATGAGCTAAAGGCCTTAGGAGTGCAAATAGAAGCGGATGTTGATATCACCGATGACGCTTCTGTGGCATCCCTAACTCAGCGCCTGCAGGGCACCACCCTCGACGTGTTGATCAACAACGCCGGCATTCTGGAGCGCGTTACCTTAGACAATCTAGATTTTGGCAGTATTCGTCAGCAGTTTGAGGTCAACGCCCTCGGCCCCCTGCGGCTGACGGCGATGCTTTTGCCCAACTTGAAGGAAGGGTCGAAGGTGGCGCTGATGACCAGCCGGATGGGGTCGATTGGCGATAACACCTCCGGTAGTTCCTACGGCTACCGCATGTCGAAGGTGGCGCTGTCGATGGCGGGCAAGTCGCTAGCGCGCGATCTTGAGCCTAAGGGCATTGCCGTAGCTATTCTGCATCCGGGGCTAGTGCAAACCCGCATGACAGGGTTTGCCAGCGGTGGCATTACCCCCGCCGAGTCGGTAGCGGGGCTGCTGGCCCGCATCGATGCCTTAACCCTTAAGAGCTCTGGCACCTTTTGGCACGCCAAGGGGGATGTGTTGCCCTGGTAATTCTCTCAGTCTTTCATCCAGGACTGCTCCCAGGGGCCACCACCAGTTTCTAGCCCGGCTTGGCTGCTAGTCGCAGCGAGCACGAGATCAGAACGGCCCGCCCGGTGTTGCCAGAGCTTGAGGGTGAGGTGGCCGTGCATCGTATCGCGGCAGCAAAAGACCATACCGTTTTGGGTGGGTGCACGCAGAGGTGTACCAGGATGATGGGTCGTGCCGGTCACTTCTACGGTGTAACCGGGCTTTTCGCACCGCATTTGCCAGTAACCCCAGGGTTCTACGTGCCAGCTCACGCGAGCGTTCCAGGGCACAAACTCGTAAAAGTGACCCTGGTAGTGAATGCCTACCATAGCGACCGATTCCATCCAGCTCAGCACCTGGCGACGACCACCCCCGGCCGTGAGGGCCAAATCGGTCGCGTCGTCAAAGACGCTGCAATTAATCCAAAACCACTTCTGCGGAAACGATCGCCCCCAGTTTTTCTCACTGTAGGCCAGCGCCTGCTGGAACTTGTAGCGCTGGCCCTGCCACTCAACCCAGCCGGTTGCGTGGCCGTGGGCCATAAGAATCTGCCAGCCCGGCTCAAAAATTTGCAGACTCGAAAGTAGCCCAGCGGTAGACTGCTGCGGCTTCCCAGCGCTGGCCCAGCCGTACACGGGTTCGGTGTGGTACTCCCAGGTGACGGTGCCCGCAACGGGATCCTCAAGATAGCCCTGGTGCCAGGTAGCGGTTGCCTGGTAGCCCTCGGCAACGTGCTGCTTAAACTCGGATGAGGATAAGCAGCGGGTTTTCTGTAGGGGCGCAGCATGCTGCGCCCCTACAGGGGGAAAATCCATGGGCAATCTGGCTCCGCGCCAGTGGCCCAGCCCCAGTCCCTCAGGCCAGGCCCAAAACTGTTTTACATCGGGAAACGTGCGGCAAAAGTAGTGGTCGTCGGGGCCAAGAATTTGAGCCGTGCCGCCGCTGTGGGGCTGTCCCCCTTTGGGGTCCTCGATGGAGTACATGAAGGCAAAGGTCTGGCCCGCGTCGGGCAGGGTGATGCGAAAGTACCAGCCCTCGAAGAATCGACCTGCCGTTCCATCCCAGTGGTAGCCGCTGTGGGGAGTTTGAAGGGGGTGGAGGGGCATAGGAAAGTGAGTGGGTGGATGAGTGGATAAAAAGATGAGGCGGTAAGGGATTATCTTTACTCTTCAACCCAGCGTGGCACGTACTGCCAGCCGTCGCGGATTTGGTCTCGATAGCACTGATGCCCCGCCTGTTTTGCTTCCACTAGGTGCCAAAAGGCGGTGGAGTGATTCATGTGTACGGTGTGGCACAGCTCGTGGACAAAGACATAGTGAACTAGCTCGGGGGGCAAAAACAGCAGCTTGTAGTTGAGGCTGATGTTTTTAGTGCTGGAGCAGCTAGCCCAGCGCGTCTTTTGGCCGCGAATAGAGATGCGGCCAAAGGGTAGGTCAAGCAAAAAGCTCAGCTCGCGCAGCCAGGGGGCAAACTCGGCTCGGGCTTTGCGGCTGAGCCACTGGCGCAGCAGATCGGCGCAGGCGCTGCTGCTGTCGACGGAGCCCCGCAGCAGCAGGGTTTGAGGACCGCTTTGGGTTAGCCCCAGGGTGCGTAAGAGTGCGGGCTGGTAATCAACCTGCCAGGTCTGGTAGCGCGATCGCACCTCAATCTGCCTGGGCTTTTCTTCAAAGTGCTCGTCGTTTAGGCTAGCGGTTTGGTGGGCTAGGCGAAGCTGCGATCGCCATAGCCAGTCGCGCCGCCGATGCAGTAGTTCAGGTACTTGGCTGAAGTCGAAGCCACTGGGAACGACCACCTCAATTTGGCCGTTGAGATGTACCTTGATTGAAACATGGCGGGCGCGGCTGCTTTCCCGAATCTGGTAATCGGGTAGCGCCGCCGTAGCGGGTGGAAAAAGCTCTAGCTGTTCAGATGGTTCAGCCATGGGCGGCGGGGGCACAGCAATCAGGAACGCGTTACTTATTTACGCAGGGACTGGTATAGGCTCTGTTCAACTTCAGCGAGGGCGTTTACAGGTTCTAATCTGAGTTTGGCAGAGTCTGTTCTATCCTAAGGTGCTCTAGAAAAGAGAGCAAAATTTGTTGATGGGGCGGCCCTATAGGACGCTCCTCCTCGGCTCGGGGGGAGTAGCGCCTGCCGTGGTGGATGTCAGCAACGCTCCACAGCCCTAGGTCAAGTCCCTCGTTCAGCTGCAGGCTGTCGGTCGGCACCATCAGTGGCCCGTGGTATACATGGCGCACGACAGATTTGTCTTCTAGACGCTTGAATAGCGCTAGCTGAGGCGCAGCGTAGCCGATCTCTTCGAGCAGCTCTCGGTACACAGCCGCATCAGGCGATTCGCCTGGCTCTATATGTCCACCAAAGAAGCCCCAGTGACCAGGCCAGGCAATGGTGGCAATGTCATCACGTAGCTGCATCAGGAAGCGATCGCTGTGGTAGAGAATTGCGATCGCCACCTCAGGTTTTGCTGTCATAGGGAGTTATAGAGCCACACAGTACAGGAACCTAATGTAAGCCTTGAGAGCTTTAAAGGCGTTCGAGTCTTCCTATCGGCCCGATCCTCGCCCTTCGTAACTGGCTTGGGCTCGATTGAACCTCTCCTTAGCTACATCGCTCATTTTGTCAATAGTTGTGTTCATCGTCGATGCCTCTGAGTTGTCATACCCTCATCTACAGCCTCAAAGCCTGCTGCTGCGGAAACTCTACGCCCTTTGCAACTCGCCGAAAATCAAGCGTTATCGGTTGATAGTTAACATTAATTAACAAAAAGAAGGCGTAATTGCCAAATTGGATACATTGCCCACTTGTTTGTTGAGTTTTGTTAACAGAAAGCTGTTCTAGGGATTAACTTTGTGCTTGGAGTAATTCCGGAAGCCTCGCGGATCAAGGGCTTCCGCAGGTTGAATTATTGTTAACTGCCGTTAAAAAGGGACAAATTACGAGACTATAATGCTCAAGAGCAATCACCGCCTAAGTATCGGTTGTACCTGTGGGCAACTGCTCACTCGGGTACAGTTCTAGCCAAGGCGATTGATTCTTTATTTGCTTTTGTCTAGAGAGAGGAGAGTCTCCATGACAACTACCCCGCGGGAGCGGGAGGCGAAAGCCAAAGTCGTTGTTGATAAGGATCCAGTACCTACTTCCTTTGAGAGGTGGGGTAAGCCGGGTCACTTTGATCGCACTTTAGCTAAGGGACCCAAAACCACTACCTGGATTTGGAACCTTCACGCCGACGCTCACGATTTTGATAGTCACACCAGTGACCTAGAAGACATTTCGCGCAAAATCTTTAGCGCGCACTTCGGCCACTTAGCCGTCATCTTTATCTGGCTCAGCGGCATGTACTTCCATGGCGCTAAGTTTTCAAACTTTGAAGCCTGGATGACCAACCCCACGGGCATTAAGCCCAGCGCTCAGGTGGTCTGGCCGATCTTCGGTCAAGAGATCCTGAACGCTGATGTAGGCGGTGGTTTCCAGGGCATTCAAATCACCTCTGGCTTGTTCCAGCTGTGGCGCGCCTCGGGCATCACTAACGGTTTCCAGCTCTACGTCACCGCTATTGGTGGTCTGGTAATGGCTGGCCTGATGCTGTTTGCTGGCTGGTTCCACTACCACAAGCGTGCTCCCAAGCTGGAGTGGTTCCAAAATGTGGAATCAATGATGAACCACCATCTAGCCGGGCTGCTCGGTTTGGGCTGCCTAAGCTGGGCTGGTCATCAGATCCACGTAGCGCTGCCCATTAACAAAATGCTGGATGCTGGCGTGGCTCCGCAGGACATTCCCCTGCCCCACGAGTTCATCCTGAATAAAAGTTTGATGGCTGACCTTTACCCCAGCTTTGCTGAGGGATTGAGGCCTTTCTTTACGCTGAACTGGGGCGTATACTCTGACTTCTTGACCTTCAAGGGCGGCTTAAACCCCGTGACCGGTGGGCTCTGGCTGTCGGATACGGCACACCACCACCTAGCGCTAGCGGTGCTCTTTATTGTTGCGGGCCACATGTACCGCACCAACTGGGGCATTGGCCACAGCATGAAGGAAATTCTAGACAATCATAAGGGCGACCCGCTGCTGTTTGGCGGTCGGGGTCATGAGGGCCTGTACGAGAACCTGACCACCTCCTGGCATGCCCAGCTGGCGGTTAACCTAGCTATTCTCGGTTCCCTCACCATCATCGTGGCGCAGCACATGTAAGCCATGCCGCCCTACCCGTACATTGCCACCGACTACCCCACTCAGCTGTCGCTGTTTACCCACCACATGTGGATTGGCGGCTTCTTGATTGTGGGCGCTGGGGCTCACGCCGCCATCTTTATGGTGCGTGACTACGATCCGGCGGTGAATATGAACAACGCTCTCGACCGCATGCTGCGGTCGCGCGATGCGATTATTTCTCACCTCAACTGGGTCTGTATTTTCCTGGGCTTCCACAGCTTTGGACTGTACATCCACAACGACACCATGCGCGCTCTGGGACGACCCCAGGACATGTTTTCGGATTCAGCTATTCAGCTACAGCCTGTGTTTGCTCAGTGGGTGCAAGGCTTCCACGCGGCAGCCGCCGGAGCTACGGCCCCCAATGCCCTAGCCAGCGTTAGCCCCGTATTTGGTGGCGATGTGGTTGCAGTGGCTGGCAAGGTGGCGATGATGCCTATGACTCTCGGCACAGCCGACTTCATGGTGCACCACATTCATGCCTTTACCATCCACGTCACCGCGCTCATTCTGCTGAAGGGTGTGCTGTTTGCCCGCAGCTCTAGACTAATTCCAGACAAAGGCGAGCTGGGCTTCCGGTTCCCCTGCGACGGGCCAGGCCGGGGGGGTACGTGCCAGGTATCGGC
>JBARUP010000312.1:0-9755 GCA_049645805.1 Nodosilinea sp. | reverse complement strand
GCTTCTAGGTCGCTGCGCCGCACTCGCTTAGCGGAATGGTGGGGAAGTCTATTTGCCACTATTGGGTTTCCTGGCTAATTTTCATCGATCGCAACTAGATTCTAAGCATACGCGGCACGCTCTTCTTCTATTGAGACTACTACATCTCATAAAAAGACTCAATGTGAAACTTTCGAGTCTAAAAGAGAGACAAATAAACATGTTTCAGTGGGACTTCATTGGCCCGCTAGAAAATTCACTCGGAAACCCTGATTCATAATCAAAAACTCCGCAAGGGCACAGTATGCTGTGCCCCTAGTAGAGGGCCTTGGCCAGACTTAGCATGAGACTCAGTAGCTTCAAGTAAAGACCCCAAGATAGACTACTAAGTCTCAGAAAGAGACGGAAGACGCTTCATCACGAGAGTGGTCTTACTAGTCTCAATTTAAGATTCAAATTAGGAGAAATGAGTCTATTTTTGAGACTTGCAAAAAGATGTTTCTCAAAGCGCTCCTGGATCAACTGCTTTCTGTCAGTTGCTTCGGCGTAAATAGGAGAACTTAGCCAGCCTTAGGCAGCAGAGCGATCGCTTCTAGCCACCCTAAACTTCGAGGCCTTTTTTGCTTCGCTTAAGCTGCTTATAAAGCGTTTTGATTTGGTGGTAAGCCTCGTCAGGCGAGAGCTTGCCGCCGGTTTGCAGTCCTGAAATATAGCCAATGCGGTGGGCAAACTCTTGCAAGTTAGCGTTAAAGGTAAGCTGCTGGGGCGAAAACTCACCGTAGTAGCGGCTGCGGGGATAGAGCTGATTGTCGCGATCGCGCTGATTGAATGAACTAGATTGGGTCACTGGACACCCCTCGATTTTGTTAACCTGATTATAACCTTCCCTTTACATTCGCTCGTTCCCGCGATCGCTTAATCAGCTGTAACGTCTCTATGGCGATCTTGAGGAATAGCTTAGGCTGTAGCGCTGAGGTTTGGGTGTTGCAGCCCTACGCCCTGCTCGGTTGCCCACTGAGACAGGTCGCCGAGGCCGCGATCGCGGTACTGACCGTAGCGTTCTTTTTTGCCCCGCACCCGTGTCGGCAGCGGCGGCAAAATGCCAAAGTTAGGTGGCATAGGCTGGAAGTGTTTGGGCTCTGCCGAGGTAATGAAATCTACCAGTGCCCCCAGCATCATCGTCACCGGCAGATGCAGCGGGGTCTGACCCAGGACCAGGCGCGCGGCGTTTGTTCCCGCTAGCCAGCCGCCAGCTACTGCCGCCGTATAGCCTTCAGTGCCCACTAGCTGACCCGCCGCCAGCAGAGTTGGGCGAGCCTTAAACTGTAGGGTGTTGTGCAGCAGTTCTGGAGAATTGATAAACGTGTTGCGGTGCATAACGCCCATGCGCACAAACTCAGCTTTCTCCAGCCCTGGAATCAGCCGAAACACGCGGCTTTGTTCGCCCCAGCGCAGGTTGGTTTGAAAACCCACCATATTCCACAGCTGGCCGCTCTTGTCTTCCTGGCGCAGCTGCACCACGGCGTAGGGTTTTTTGCCCTTGTTAGCCGGGTCTTTGAAGTTGCCTAGGCGAGCGTCGAACAGGCCCACGGGCTTTAGGGGGCCGTAGCGCATGGTGTCTTCGCCCCGGCGGGCCATTTCTTCGATCGGCAGGCAGGCCTCAAAGAATTTGGCGGTGTCGCGCTCAAAATCTTTGAGTTCCGCCTGCTCGGCGTTGCACAGCTCGGTCCAAAAGTGCAGGTACTGCTCCCGGTTCATGGGGCAGTTGAGGTAGGCTGCTTCACCGCGATCGTAGCGGGAGGCCATAAAGGCTACCGACTGGTCGATACTGTCGCCAACCACAATCGGGCTGGCGGCGTCGAAAAAGCTCATGTAGTTTTGGCCGGTGAAGCGCTCCAGCTCCAGCGATAGCGCCTCGCTAGTTAGGGGGCCAGTGGTGAGCACCACCACACCGTCGTCGGGAATGTGGGTCACCTCGTCGCGGCGTAGCTCAAGCAGCGGATGACGCTCCAGGGTTTCGGTCAGGTCTTGGCTAAAGACGCCGCGATCGACGGCTAGGGCACCTCCGGCGGGCACTTGGTGCTGGTTGGCTTTGTCGATTACCACTGAGCCTAGCTGTCGCAGCTCTTCGTGGAGCAGACCAGAGGCGCGATCGCTCGACATCGCCCCAAAGGAGTTGCTGCACACGAGCTCGGCTACATGTTCGCTGTGGTGAGCGGGGGATTTTTTATGAGGGCGCATTTCGTGCAGCACCACAGGAACCCCAGCCTGGGCAATCTGCCAGGCGGCTTCGGTACCGGCGAGGCCGCCGCCGATCACGTGAATAGGGTTTAAGGTTTGCACTATAGTATCCCTCGAAACTCAGCTTTTCTAGGATAACGGGTTCTAGTCTGAGGAACAGTTCTTCTGCAAGCGACAAGCTGAACTCTAGTTTCTTATGGTGGTTATCAAGCGTTCACTGGCAGCGAATTCGCAGCGTAGCGGGGTTACAAGACGTGTTGAGTCAAGAGTTGTGGGCGGCCTAACTCAACCTCACCACAGCTTCGTTGTCCATCAGCTTATTCCCGGTAAGAATGTCTTCCACCGTAATTCGCAGCTGCCGATCGCGGTCTACCTGAAACATCACCTGCACCCGATCGCTGCCCGGAAACCCCGGCGGGTCAAGTCGAGCAATGGTTCTTGCCCCCTCGCGATCGTTCAGCGGCTGTACCGAAGGCGCGTCGCCGCCCATCTGGCGCGTCACCAATTGGCCGTTCTCAAAGTACACCTCGGTCTGGGTGCTGGCCGCTCCCAGCTCGCCAATAACTAGCTCAATGCTGGGCTGCTTTTCGACCGAAGCGCCCAGCGTGAGCTCCACGGGCGCGGCCATTGGGTAGGGCTGCCCCTGGGGCAAAATAGAGTGCCAGCCGTGGCGGTTGTGGCGGCGGTCCCAAAAGCGAATGCCGTAGCTGTGGTAAAGAAAGTCTTCGACCGCCAAACCCTGAGCAATTTGCAGTGCGCCTTGAGCGACGGCTTCAAAGGGGCGATCGCACCTCACTTTGCCAGGCGCGAATCGCTCTCTTACCCACCGCTGCACCGCCGGTATTTGGGCTGTTCCCCCTACCAGCAGCACCGCATCAATGGCGTCTAGATCTATCCCCTGGCGCTGGCCCTGCTGTAGCACCTGGGTCAGCCCCTTTTCTAGGCGCTCAAAAAACTGGTTTTCGGCCAGAATCGTTTCAAACTGTTCACGGCTTAGAGCTAAATCGTAAGTATCAAACGTTTCGTCATCAAAATAGGCTTCTGCCGCTTCGGTTTGCTCAGACAGGGCAATCTTCAGCCGCTCTGCCAGCCGCTGCACCACCGGCCCATTAGGCACACCCTGGGAAACAAAGTGCGACATCAACCACTGATCAATGTCGGCACCGCCCAGATTCTCGCCCGCCTTGCCCAGCACCCGCGCTACTTCAGGCTTCTGGGCGCTAGTTTGAGTATTGCCCTGCCCCCGCCACTTGAGCAAAAACCCCACGGGCTGCTGCTGTACTGGAGCCACTAGCCGCACCAGCGACCAGTCCAGCGTACCGCCGCCAAAGTCAAACACCAGCAGGGTTTGCTCCCCAGTTAAGCCGTAGCCCAGCGCTGCGGCAGTGGGCTCATCAATTAGCCGCACCTCTTTAAAGTCCAGCGCCGTTGCCACATTGCTTAGCCACAGGCGGTAGGTCTCAAAGCTATCCACCGGCACCGTTAGCACCAGGCTATCGTCGTCGCCCGCGGTGGCGCGAACCTGGGTGAGGAGCGATCGCAAAAACCACTCCCCCAGCTGCTCAAAGGAAAGGGTTTGGCCGTCAATATCGGGCAGAAAACCCTGCAAAGGCGTGCCAATGCCTCGCTTGATATTGGCAAAAAAGCGAGGGTCAGCAGTAACGTCAAGGCCGCGATCGCGCACCGCCTGCCCCACTACCACGCCAGCAGTCTGAGGTGACTCTACGTAAACTAAACTGGGTACCAAGGGGGGCACGCCCGCTAGCGACAGGCTCAGCCCCGGCAGCGCCAGCGTCTCTGGCTGCTCCGCAACCGGATTCCACCGCGCAATCACCGTGTTGCTGGTGCCAAAATCAATCGCTATAGCCATGGGCTCGAGAGAACGACATAGCTCTTTATCCTACCGGGAGTGGGGATCGCTCGGAACCGTGCGCTCTGGCTCTGTTGGGGCTGGCGGCTTTTTAGGCCATGACTTCATCACGACTATCGCCAGCGTCACCACCGTCAGCGGTATTACAAACAGCAGCATCACCTGGCTGAACAGACCCAGGCTGTCGTGGGCTGCCGCTCGCAAAATCAAAAAGGTGGTGTAAGCAACGTAGTAGCCTACAAATAGTCCTCCCTCCCAGCGAGATATCACGTTGCCGGTTAGAAAAATAGGCAGACAGGCCACCGCCACCGCCACCATTACCGGCAGATCGAAGTTCAGCACCGCGCCAGGAATTGAAAGCCCTGTCCCAGATGCTATCGACGTCACGCCCAGCACCGTCAGAATATTGAAAATGTTGCTGCCAACTACGTTCCCTACCGCGATATCGCGCTCGCCGCGCAGAGTTGCCACCGCCGATGTAGCTAGCTCTGGTAGCGACGTACCCGCTGCCACAATGGTCAAGCCGATGATCAGCTGGCTTACCCCTAGGGTTTCAGCAATGCTCACCGCCCCAGTGATAAACAGGTTCGACCCGCCCAGCAGGGCCGCCAGCCCAATGGCCATATAGGCGAGGTTGACGATCCAGCTCAAGCCACCTACACCGGTTGAGCCATACTCGCGGTCGTAATCTGACTGCACCTTGACGTCGGTTTCTTTGCGGCTCTGGTAAACCAAAAATAAGGTATAAACCACGCTGCCAATCAGCAGAATAACGCCGTCGCTAGGTTGCAAAACGCGATCGCGGGAAAACAGCAGCAGCAGGCCCGAAACACCCACCATAATCGGTACATCCAGGCGAATTAGCTGCTGGGCTACCGGCAGGGGAGCCACCAGCGAAGACAGCCCCAGGATCACGAGTACGTTGAAAATGTTGCTGCCAATCACGTTGCCTAAAGCAATGTCGCCTTGCCCCGCCAGAGTAGACTGAACGCTGACCGCCAGCTCTGGAGCGCTAGTGCCGTAGGCCACAATAGTCAGCCCGATGATCAGAGGCGAAATGCCTAGCAGTCCGGCCAGCTTGGCCGCGCCCCGCACTAGGAGCTCAGCCCCCACCAGCAATAGCCCTCCTCCAGCGATCAGCGATAGGATGGCAACGGTCATGCTTGCAAGCTCTCTCAATAAACGCTCTGCTGAAACGGGCTAAGACAGGGCTCGCTCAGAAGGTCAATACCCTAGTATGTCTGATTCTGATCAATCTCAGCCAAAAATCCCGCCCCTAGCTCCCTGGCGTAGCCCCCTAGCTCGCGCTCTGCACCGCAACCGCAGCCGTCCCTACAGCCGCTACTTTCAGCTAGCGACTGTCACTGCTGAGGGGCGTCCCGCTAACCGCACCGTAGTCTTTCGTGATGTCTTACCTAATACCAATACCCTCACGGTTGTTACCGATCAGCGCAGCGCTAAGGTAGCCAATATCGCCGCCTATCCCTGGGC
Organism: Nodosilinea sp.; assembly: GCA_049645805.1. Classification (GTDB taxonomy): domain Bacteria; phylum Cyanobacteriota; class Cyanobacteriia; order Phormidesmidales; family Phormidesmidaceae; genus Nodosilinea. The sequence continues at coordinate 4,174 of JBARUP010000312.1, read as the reverse complement.
TGAAGCCTGCTGGTACTTCACCCACACCCGCGAGCAGTTTCGACTGGCAGGCCCAGCTCAGGTAGTTACCGCTGCCGACTCGATCCTGAGCGAGGCCCGTCAAAATGCCTGGCAAGACCTCTCTAACAATGCCCGCCAGCAGTTCTACTGGCCCCACCCCGAGCGCTCCCGCCAGCCAGAGGCGGACTTCGCACCTAGGGAAGCTGGCGACACAGCTCCCGACACATTCTGCCTGGTGCTGCTTACCCCCCATCAGGTCGATCACCTGGAGCTGCGCGGCGAGCCCCAGAACCGTACGCTCTATGCTTATCAACCCGGTGACTCCTGGCAGGTTAACGCGGTAAACCCGTAGGATTGGTCTGTCCTTTTGTCTCTATGCTCTGGGTCGGAGTGCCCTCGGTGGTGCTAGAGCGCCTTGTTCTTTTGCGCGATTGCCCCAGAATCGGTCATCGAACTCCCACCGCAGCGGAGCCGAATTAGTAGCGGTTGCAACGATTAGACGCGATCGCCCCCTTGCCGTGGTAGCATCGGGCCGAACTAGCCGAATTACGCGGCGAACCTCAGGAGAAAACTATGGCAGCCGACAAATTTAGCGCCACCGAGCGAGCATTTCTAGAGAAAGTGATGCAGAAGGCCAGTCTCCCAGACATTTATGATGCTCGCGACTTGACGCTAGTTGTGTTTCGCTCAATGCGAGATCTGATGTCTACCGAAGCCGCCGATCGCACCCAGGCGGCCTTCAGAGACGAAGAAATTGCGGCCCTTTGGAAAGACGACAACCCAATCGTCAGAGCGCTGAGTCGCCTGCGGCCCCCTCTCAACGTCGATACTGAGACCTTCCTCCGCCGCATTAAGCAAGAGGGCGGTATTCCTAAGGGCGTGTCTCCTGAAGCTGTCGTCATTGCCGTGTTCTCGACCGCCAAAGAAGAGCTGTCCGAGGCGCAGATCAAAGAGATTTCTGCTACGCTTCCCGACGGGCTACAGGTCATGTGGGACCAGCTGTAGCAGCTAGCGGCTCGTGCCAACGCTAGAGCGTTGGCACAAGGTGATCTGGTAATTTATAGCTTCGTGCGGCGCAGGCGACGATCGAGCCAGGCCAGTATGCCAAGGGCAGGCACTACCGTTGCCGCCGACCCCAGCCAGAAGCCGTGAGCCACAGCCTCTCCCTGGTCGAGGGCCCAGCCCCCCAGCGGTGGGCCAATTAGGTAGCCTACCGCCCAGCACATTGAGTGCACCGAGAGGTAAACCCCCCGCAGCGCCTCGGGGGCGATCGCAGCCACCAGCGCTGAGCCAATCGGCGTGTAGGCCACCATGGCCAAAGCCATCACACCCAGCGCTAGCCCGGCCCAGGCTAGGGAAAAGTGACCTATTCCTGACAGCCACACTAGCCCAAAGCCCAGTCCCCACAGCAGTGCCGACACCATCAGCCCCTGGGCCGGGCGGTAGCGCTTGAGCCAGCGCGCCATGGGCAGCTGGGCGATTACCGCCAGCACCACATGTCCTGTAAATAGCAGGCTGAGTACTCCCTCGCTAACGGTTTGGCCCCCTCCGCCAAAGCGGCTCAGGTACAGCGGCAGCGTGCTTTGAATCTGAGCCAGATAGCCCGTAAATAAGATATTTACTAGGGCGTACACCATCAGGTTGGTATCGCGTAGGGCATGACCCCAGCCGTACAGCAGCGATCGCGCTGAGTTTTCAGCCGGGCGGGTTTCGGCAATAGCCCCATAAATAATGGCAAAAAACAGCAGAAACGTAAGGCCGTCGATGGCAAACAGCGCCCGATAGGCTCCGGTCAGCGAAATTAGCGCCCCGCCCGCCACTACACCAACCCCTAGACCCAGGTTGTCGGACAGGCGAACCACAGCAAAGGCTTCGTTGCGCTGCGCCGGGGTAGTAACGTCCGCCGCGACCGATTCAGCGGCAGGCCAGTAGAGCCCTACCCCGAACCCCATCAGCAGGTTGCCCACTAAAAAGATTGAAAAATCGTTGGCCAGCAGCAGCACGCCATCGGCCCCCGCTGACACTAGCGCCGAGGCCAGCAGCGTTGGTCGCCTGCCCCACCGGGGCGAGTCAGTTAGCGATCCGCCCAGCAGCCGCCCCCCCATACCCGCTACCGACCCCAGGCCAATGCCCAGCCCTACCTGGGTAGCCGTCAGCCCCACCTGGGTCGTAAAAAAGATCGGCGCGTAGAATAGCGTAAAGCCGATGCCCACCTGGGACAGCAAGCGCCCTGCCGCCAGAATCCAGACTCGGCGGTCTAGGTCAGGCAGCTGCTTAGTCAACCAATATTTCATAGATGCGATCACGACCGCCGCCAGGCGTCGATTAGGGCCACGGTACCGCCTACCATACCCCACACCATCCACAGACCCAGATCGTAGCCCTTGCGATGGGCTACCCGAGCGGCCACTAGCCCAATAGCACAGTGCAAAAATAGGGGGACGTAGGCAAGCGGTAGCGTATCAGCCATGGTATCGGAACCCTAGAGAGACCTATCTTGGGATGAACGCGGTTGCTCCAGAGGAAGAAAATGCCCGTTTCGTCTGCGCCTGCGACCGCCATTCCACCTTATACCGAAATCCTGTGCGGGTGCCTTCTGCCCTAGTGCTACACCCCTGGGCCTATGCTGTTGAGCGTGCCGTGACCACTGGCTGCTTGAGATACCTATTGCTATGACCAAAGGTCTCTTCGTGGGGCTAATCACCCTCGACTGTATCTACCGAGTTGACCATGTGCCCCACAGCGATGAGAAGATCGTTGCTGAGGCTAGCCTGCTGGCTGCCGGAGGCCCAGCTACCAACGCCGCGATCGCGTTTGCCGCCCTGGGCAACCGAGCTACTTTGGTCGGTGCGCTAGGGCAGCACCCCTTAGCTACTCTGATTCGGGCTGAGCTAGCTGACTACGGCGTCGAGGTGGTCGATCTTATGCCTCAGCTGGCTGCGCCGCCGCCGCTGTCGACTATTCTTGTGACCGCTGCCACCGGCGATCGCGCCGTCGTTTCCCGCAACGCTGTCGGTCGTCAGGCCGAACCGCCCTCCGTGCTAGAGCCGATCTTTAGTGGGGCAGAGGTCGTGCTCATTGACGGTCACCAAATGGCGGTGGGCCGCGCGATCGCTCGACAGGCTCAGAAGCAGAACCTGCCCATCGTCATTGACGCTGGCAGCTGGAAGGCAGGCTTTGATGCCGTACTGCCCCTGGCTACTAGCGCGATCGCCGCCGCCAAGTTTCGCTTGCCCAACCAGGTCGATACCTTAGCGGCCCTCAGCGACCTTGGTATTGCTGAGGTCGCCACTACCCACGGCTCTCACCCCATCCGCTATCGCCATCGTGCCGCCGCCGGGACTATTCCTACTCCCGTCGTTACCGTCCAGGACACCCTCGGGGCCGGGGACATCTTTCACGGCGCGTTTTGCCACTACCGCCTGCAGGTTTCTTTCCCCGAGGCCCTAGCCCTAGCTGCCCAGGTCGCCGCCCAAAGCTGCTGCCACTTTGGCCCTCGCGCCTGGATTGAGGCTGAGCTTTGAGAGAAACCTAGTTTTTCCGCCACCGCTCGCCAGCCGACTCGGCCAGCCGCTATAGTGCTCTCGTACAACCACCCTTCACCGCCGAACCCCCATGCCCTACGATCAGGAAAAGCAAACCGCGATCGCCGCCGTCACCCAGGCCGCCCAGCTCTGCGAAGCGGTGCGTCAGGGGCTAGTGCCCGAGGCAATCGAGAAAGACGATAAAAGCCCTGTCACTATCGCTGACTACGGAGCACAGGCGATTGTCTGCAAGGCGCTGGCCGCTGCTTTTCCCAACGATCCTGTGGTCGGCGAAGAAGACACCACCGACCTGCGCCAGCCCAACGCTATTACGGTTCTTAGAGCGATAACCGATCAGGTACAAACGCAAGTGCCTAGCGCCAGCGATAGCGAGGTTCTGAGCTGGATTGATCACGGTACAGGTACCATTGCCCCCCGCTATTGGACCCTCGACCCCATCGACGGCACCAAGGGCTTTTTGCGTGGTGACCAGTACGCGATCGCCCTGGCCCTAGTAGAAAACGGCGACATCAAGGTGGGCGTGCTAGCCTGCCCATTCCTCAGCTTTGGTGGCGAAACAGGGCTGCTGTTCGTAGCCGTACGAGACGAAGGCGCGACGATGATGCCCCTTTCAGGCGGTGCTTCTCAGC
>JBARUP010000311.1:0-2785 GCA_049645805.1 Nodosilinea sp. | reverse complement strand
ACCCTACATGACCGCCTGTGTTTTTTGCGAAGAACATACCTGTCTTAAATGTTCTGCACGGCTCGCTTAGCAAAAGAACTTAGCGTAGGCGGTGCCGCGATCGCTAAGCGGTGGCCCCTGACCGTAGGCTCGCTGAATGTTCTCGTAGGTCATGACGGCGGCGGGAGTGTCGTCGGCGAGCAGGCGGCAGTTGAGCAGCAGCAGTCGATCGTAGCGGTGCAGGGCCTCGCCCCACTCGTGGCTGCATACGACTAGCGTTTTGCCCTCGGCTTGAAGCTCGGCAAAAATGCCCATCATTAGGGCTTCAGTCTTCTTATCGATACCGGTGAAGGGCTCGTCTAGAAGCAGCAGATCGGCATTCTGCGCTAGGGCGCGGGCTAGGAAAACGCGCTGCTGCTGCCCACCCGACAGCTGGCCAATAGGGCGATCGCTCAGGTGCAGCATATCCACCCGCTCTAGGGCCACGGTAACGCGCTGTTTGGCCCGCTGGCTGGGTCTCCGAAACCACCCAGCTAGCGCCGACTGTGTCATCATCGCTACCTGTTTAACGGTGATGGGGTAGTCCCAGTCGATGCGCGATCGCTGGGGAACGTAGGCGATCGCGTGCCGCCGCTGCCGCAGTGGCACGCCCTGAAACAGCACTCGTCCCTGGCTTGGCACCAGCCCCAGCATGGCCTGAATAAGGGTGCTTTTGCCCGCGCCGTTGGGGCCAATCAAACCTACTAGCTCCCCAGCCCCTACTGACAGAGAAACACTGTCTAGGGCAGCAACTCTGCGGTAGTTGACAGACAGGTTTTGGACCTCTAGCATGGCATTTATGAAATGATAATCATTATCATACCAGTTTAACTGTCTCGTCCTAGGAGTGCAGATAATGTCTATACAAGCAGGTGCAGCGGCCAGAGGCGGGTGGGGATGGCTGCTGATATTGACTCTGGGCCTGATAGGGTGCAGCGGCGATGATGTTGCAGTGCCGACCGAAGACAACGCCGAGGCTGATAGCCCAGTAGTTGTAGCTACAACCAGCGTGGTTTGCGACCTTACTCAGCAGATTGCTGAGACCACGGTGGCGCTGACTTGCCTGCTCAACCCAGGTGCTGACCCCCACACGTATCAGGTCAGACCCTCAGATCGTCAGGCCATTGAGCAGGCCGATCTCATTCTCTACGACGGCTACAACGCCGCCCCCAGTCTGATCAAGATGATAGAAGACGGCCCCCCTGAAGCCACACGACTGGCGGTCTACGAAACGGCAGTGCCTACGCCGCTCATGGCTACCCACGAGCATGATCACGGCGCTGAGGCTGACCACAGCGATGGCGATGAGCACAGCCACGGTAATGTGGCTGATGCCGATTTGGTTCCCGATCCCCATATTTGGCACAGCGCTACTCACAATGCCGCCATGGTAGAGGTCATTGCCGCAGCTCTGGCCAAGGCTAACCCTGACCAGGCCACCTTCTACACCGAGAACAGCGATCGCTTGACCGCTCAGTTTGCCGAAATTGACGGCTGGATTCAAGCTCAGGCGGCCACGGTGCCCGCCGACCAGCGGCAGTTAATAACAACCCACGATGCGTTTGGCTACTTCGCCGATGCCTACGGCTTTGAGGTAAAGGGTGCCCTCAGCGGCCTGAGCACCGATGAAAAACCTACTCCTGGAGCGCTTACAGCGCTAGTTGATCGGGTGAAGGCGGCCCAGGTGCCCGCTATTTTTGCCGAAGCTACGACTAATTCTCAGCTGATTGAGTCGGTTGCGAAAGATGCTGGAGTCACGGTGGCCCAGCCGCCCCTGTTTGTAGAAGGCCCCGGCGGCTCCGGTAGCGATGCTGAAACCGTGCAGGCTATGCTGGTGTTCAACACCTGTGCGGTAGTCGGGGCTTTGGGGGGAAGCTGCGATCGCTCTACTGCGCCGCTGTAGGTTAATTAGGGGACAGCCCTTCTGCCTGCTCAACGCTAGAGGCCGCGGGCTGATGAAAACCTATCTCTACAGCGGTTCTGGGCCGACAGCTTAACCTCTGCTCCGTAAGCTATTGTTGCGCTCAGCGGGCGCAGCGCCCGCAGTTTTTATAATAGAGCTAGCCGAACGCCCCTGGCCTGGCTCCGCTATCTCTAGCGCTAAATATTTGGAGAGCCTAAAACGTGGGTGCGCTTTCTAGGAGACCCACCGCTATGTTCAAGAAAATTCTGGTTGCCCTCGACAACTCGCCCCAGCGGCAGTTTGTACTTGAAAAGGCAATTGATATAGCTCGCGATACCCAGGCCGAACTTAAGCTGTGCCACGTGCTCTCGGCCCACGAAGAAGGCAGTCCCGGCATCCCAATCCGGTCGTATCAGGCCTACTACCCCGTGCTTGAAGACTCTACCTGGAGGCTGTACCAGGAGCGTTGGGAAGACTTTGAGACCCAGGGTATTGCTCAGCTACAGGAGGAGACTGATGTTGCGATCGCGGCTGGGGTGACAACCAGCTTTACTCAGGTTGCAGGTGATCCCGCCCCGACCCTTTGCAGAGTCGCCGGCTCGTGGCAGGCTGAATTGATTGTTGTGGGGAGCCACGGCCGCAGGGGGATTAGCGAACTGCTGATGGGTAGCGTGAGCAACTACGTCACGCACCACGCCGAGTGCTCAGTGCTGATAGTCCAGCATGCTCACGGTACTGCAACGGCTTCGGCCTCAGCGGCAGTCAGCGCGACTGCCTGAGGCCGTCTATCGATAGCTTTTGACTCGTTTGTCGGGCTGCTGCTTACAGACCCAGGCTACGAACCTCTGTAGCTTGGGCTCTGCC
>JBARUP010000310.1:0-2912 GCA_049645805.1 Nodosilinea sp. | reverse complement strand
GCCCTTACTCTGAGATCGTTCCGGCTCTAGACCAGCCCGCTCTGCACTGGACTGAGGAGCAGATTAATGACCTCAGTGCCACCATGCAGCGGCAGCGGCAGCGACTGACCCAGCTGATGTGGGAGGCCGCGGCTATCAGCCGGAGTCAGGATGGCCTTGAGAGTGCGATCGCGGCCCTAAGGGAATGGCGTGCCGAAATAAAGAGACACCCTCTGCAGGCCCTGCACACGCTACCAGCTAGCACCGTCTGCCCTCTGCCCAAAGCGCTAAGCGGCACGCTAGTGCGGGCCTGGGGTGAGCTGTGCAACCTGCACGATATTGCCTGGCTGATTCTTACCAGCGCCGCCTTTCGCACCGAGAGCCGGGGCGGCCACTTTCGCCGAGACTACCCTCAGGCAAGCCCCGAGTGGCAAGTGCACACGGTGGTTGCAGGCGATCGCTGGGCTACATCACCTCCTATTGAGTAGTCTCAGCGTCGTCTCGGGCGTTTGAGCGCCCGCCCTTTTTTACGCCTAGATTTGCCCCGGCGACGCTTCAGCGACGACGATAGCCAGTCGGCAGCGTAGTGGCTGAGGGCACCTAGCTCTAGCCCAACTACCAAAGCCAGCCACCAGGGCCAGTAGGTAGTCAGCATCCAGCTCAGCCCATCTGCAAGGTCACCCCAGCTGAGGGCAGTGCGCTGGGCCCTGTTGAGCAGATCGACAACGATGATGCCCGCCAGCCCCAGCCATAGCGACAAGTAGAGCACCCGCACTACGGTACCGATGATAGGTCCGTGGGACCAGCGCGATCGATGGCGAATCCTGCCTCGATAGGGCAGCCAGATCCACCGCAGCCAGCCCCAGCGCTTGTACTGTACCGAGTGAATATCGAGGTCGGGACCCAGCACCCAGCCGCCCAGCATAAACCCTAGACAGACGACCACCGTTAGCCAGCCGCTGAGAGTGACGCGCAGAGCGACCAAGACCACCAACGGTAAGGCCCAGAGGGTAATGCGATCGTGAGTGCGACCTGAAGACATAGTTATGACTCTAACCTCTAAGCACTGAACTGCTCAATGGCAGCAGCAAAAGTCGTGATGGCAGTTTTTACCTGCTCTGAAAGGTCTGAGTTAGCAACTAAAGCCGCTGTGTCAAGCTTCCTACCCAGCAGAGGGATGGTAACTGAGGCTTCAGGCACAATTCTGCCCGCCATGGTTATCACGATTTCAGTTAGTGAGGCTTGGGCATGTACCGCGCGGGGTGACGCATTGAATAAAGCGACGGGCTTACCAACGAACTCTTCCCCACTGACTAGCCAATCCAGCGCGTTTTTCAGTACGCCCGGTACGCCGTGGGCATACTCTGGACTTGAAATGATTAGGCCATCAGCCCAATTTAGCTGCTGACGCAAATCGGTCACGGCGAGCGGTTCTAATTCCAGATCAGGGTTGAAATGGGGCAATCTACCGAGACCGGAGTACAGTTTTATCGCGACTCTGGGGGGAGATAGCGCGATTGCAGCCTGAAGCAGCGTAGTATTAGACGAAACCTGGCGAAGGCTGCCCGAGACGGCCAAAATGCAGATGGTTTGAGCTTCACTCACTGCGGATATCTAAGGTTGGATTTAGTACCGTGCATTGTCGAGATGCAGCCCAGAGTACTGATCATTTGCGTCTCGCTACCAGCAGAAAATAACTTTAGACTATTACTCTGAACTATTCCCTGGCCCTTTAGCCCAGCCCCATATCCTCTATGCTGACCCAAACTCCGACCCTGAAGCTTGATTTTGTGCGTCAGCACTTTCCAGCGCTGGCGAGCGACTGGGTCTTTTTTGACAACGCGGGCGGCTCGCAGATTCTTAAGCCCGTAGTCGATCGCATCACCAACTTTCTCTACGAGTCAAACGTGCAGCTAGGGGCAAGCTACGCAATCTCGCAGCAGGCCACGGAGCGGGTGGCGGCGGGGGCAGCGGCGATGGCTACCTTTATCAATGCAGCCGATCCAGCAGAAGTGGTGCTTGGCCCCAGTACATCAGCGCTGCTGCGAATGCTGGCCCAGTGCTTTAGGCCCACTCTGCAACCGGGCGATGAAGTTATTGTCACCAACGCCGACCACGAGGCTAACATCAGCCCCTGGGTCGAGCTAGAGCGCGGGGGCATTGTAGTCAAAACCTGGCGGGTGAACCCCACCACCTTTGAGCTAGATCTGGCCGATCTGGAGGCTCTGCTGACGCCGCGCACTCGCCTGGTGGCGGTCACGCACACGTCCAACGTGCTGGGCAGCATCAATCCAGTGCGAGCGATCGCCGATTTAGTCCACGCTCATGGGGCGCTGCTGTGCGTTGATGGGGTCGCCTTTGCCCCCCACCGCCGCGTCGATGTGCAGGCCCTGGATGTGGATTTTTATACCTTTAGCCTCTACAAGGTTTACGGCCCCCACCAGGCGCTGCTCTACGGCAAGAAAGAGCTGCTGCTGGCCCTGCCGGGCTACAACCACTACTTCATTGAAGACACGGCGATACCCTACAAGTTTCAGCCCGGCGGCAGCAGCTACGAGCTGAGCTATAGCCTTACCGCTATCCCTAAGTACTTTGAAGCGCTGGCTCAGCACCATGGGTCTGCCGATGCAGAACCAATCGACTACGCCTTTGACTTAATCGCTCAGCACGAGGGGACGCTAAACGAGCGGCTGCTGTCGTTTTTGCGCGATCGGTCCCAGGTGCGTATTATTGGCCGCGATACCGCTGACCCGGCGGAGCGAGTCTCGACCAGTTCCTTTGTGGTGGAAGGGCTGAGCAGCGACCAGGTGCCGCCTCATCTGGATACTCACCGCATCGGCATTCGCTACGGCCACTTCTACGCCCTGCGGCTAATCGAAGATTTGGGACTGCTGGAAAATCAAGGCGTGGTGCGAGTCAGCATGGTGCACTAC
>JBARUP010000309.1:0-11626 GCA_049645805.1 Nodosilinea sp. | reverse complement strand
CCGAGAAAAGTTGTGATGTCTGATAGCTCTGGCGTATGTCTTGTGCCAGACACTGGCAGCTAGCCTAAACTAGCAGCTAATCATCTGGGGCTAGTTGGTCTATCTTAGGGGCTAGCCGTCTTGGTGTTGAAGTCTCAAATTCACCCTGGGCTGTCCCAGCGGCTAGCGGTGTAATCAAAACTCAATCTCAGCCGGGGCCAGCGGTTTAACCGTCGCGTTATAAAACTCAGGATCAGCATTAGCTATGGATTTTTTGTTTGCTATCGAGCCGGTTCTAGAAGATCCCACTATTGAAGAACACCTGCGCCAGTTTTGTCTGGTGCTGTCGGTTTCTCTAGGGGTAGCCACCCTATCACGGGTGTTTAGCGTCCTTCGTAATATTCCCTATACCCTACTGCTGCTGCTGGTGGGGCTGGGGCTGGCGGTGCTCGACGTGCGGCTAATTAACCTGTCGCCTCAGCTAATTTTGTTTATCTTTTTGCCCCCCCTGCTGTTTGAGGCCGCTTGGAACCTGAACTGGAAGAGCCTGAAGCAGTACTCAGTGCCCGTAGTGCTCTATGCGATCGTGGGGGTAATCATCTGCGTAGGTAGCCTGGTATGGGGTTTGCAAGCCTTTGCTGGAGCCTCCCTAGCCACGGCCCTGCTAGTAGGGGCAAGCCTGTCGGCCACCGACCCCGTGTCTGTGGTGGCTCTGTTTCGAGAGCTGGGGGTCGACAAAAAACTCACCACCGTTATGGAGGGTGAAAGCCTGTTTAACGACGGCGTAGCCGTTGTGGCTTTCAACCTAGTGCTGGGCATCGCCCTGGGGCTAGAACAATTCGACGTGTCGGTGACAATCGCTCGGTTTTTAGTGTTTGTGGGCGTGGGTATTAGCATTGGCGGGCTGATTGGCTTTGGCCTCTCGTTTCTGACCCAGCGCTTTGACATTCCTCTTGTTGAGCAGTCGCTAACTCTAGTATCGGCCTACGGTACTTACCTAGTGGCCGAAGAGCTAGGCGGTTCAGGAGTAATTGCGGTGGTCACCACCGGGCTAATTCTGGGCAACTTTGGCTCTCGCATCGGCATGAACCCCCGCACTCGGCTAGTCGTGTCCGAGTTTTGGGAGTTTCTGTCGTTCTTTATTAACTCGATTGTGTTTTTGCTGATTGGCGACCAGGTGCGCTTCGATGGCCTAATCAATGAGCTAGACAAAATCCTAATTGCCATAGTCATTATGCTAGCGGCGCGAGCCGTCAGCGTCTTTGCCCTAGGCGCTCTTAGTAACGCCGTTACCGGCCCTGATATGGACCTACCCCTGGCTGGACAAACGGTGCTGTGGTGGGGCGGCTTGCGGGGGTCGGTTTCGGTAGCCCTGGCTCTGAGCGTGCCTAGTGTACTAGGCGATCGCCAAGAAGTTATCGCCATTGTGTTTGGGGTGATGCTGTTTACCCTGCTGGTGCAGGGGCTAACCGCCAAACCGCTGTTGGAATACCTCAATTTGCTAGGCGACCAGCCCGTACGGCTGGAGTACGAGCAGATGACTGCCCACCGAGTAGCCCTAACCCGAGTGATGCAGCGCCTTGAGACCATTAAAACTAACCAGGAGTTTGACCCCGAATTTGTCGGATATCAAATAGCGCTAGTTGAAGGTCAGCTAGAGGAGGTTAAAGAAAAAATCACTAAGCTAGAGCAGCAAAACGACCTTATCCGCGAGTATGCCCTGGAGAAGCTGCGGGAAGAACTACTATCGATCGAGGCTGACACCTACGCTGAGTTTATTCGGGCCGGGCAGCTCAAGGATAATCTGACCCCGCTACTAGAAGGAGTGCTGCCCGATCGCATCGGCGAAGCCCACTAGCCTATCTGACATAGGCACACAGCGAGTGCGTTGCTGGCCGAACCTTAGCAAGGCTAATCAGCAGAGAATGCTCAAGCCTGCTCGGTCAGCTGCAGCTTGCTCTCAACAGATGGCTGGGCTACAGCTACCTCGCTGAGGATGCGCTCTAGCTGCCGACCAGCGCTGGGGTCAGAGAAGTGCTCTTGAGCATAGGCGCGAGCATTTTCACCCAGCTTTTGACGTAGGGCATCATCGTGCCAGAGCAGGTCAACAGCCTCGATTATGCTTGCCAAGGAGTTGGGCTCCACCAGCCACCCCGTTTCACCGTGGATAATGTAGTCTGAAGCCCCATAGAAATCGGTCACAATCAGCGGACGGCCCATCATCATGGCTTCAACAATGGTTACTTGTCCTGCCGCCGTAATGTTTTCTTTAGGCTGTAGCGGCACTATATTTAGCCTTGCCTGCTGGGCCAGTTGTAGACATTCAGCCTTACTAATGCCAAAGGGCAGTTCTACCTGGTCTGGCACCGTTAAACCTTCAACAGCACCCTTACCGGTAGCAACTACTGTTCTAATATTGAGCTGCTTAACGGCTTCAAACAAGGTTGAAAAGTCGCGGTGGGCAGACCCAAGCGATGTAATAAATGGTGCTGCTTGGTCTTCTTCGTACTCAACAGGAATGTTGGGCACCTGATAGGGCAAAAACTCGAATCGCTCGGTGGGTAACCCTAGCCATTCGCTATAAATCTCAATCTCGCGGCGAGTATGGACAACGAAGCGGTCAATATTACCTAAGCTCATCTGGGCGAGCTTGCGACGCAGGTCGGTGCTGCAGGTGCCAACATTAAATAGCCACGCCACTACAGGTTTGTTAGAAAACCTCAACGTTTTCTGTAAGCCAACGGCAGACGCCACCTGAGGAAATACGGTTATGATACCGTCGGCATCTGAGTTTAAGGCGTCAGCAGCCTGCCTCATGTAGACGCACCAGTCATCTATAGATGTGAACTTAGATTTTCGGTTGTGCCAATTGGGCAGCGGCTTCTGGCGTGGAACTAGCTGAAATTCATGATCATCGCCTGGGACGAAAGGTTCCAGCCAGTTAGTAGTATTTATATTCTGAAGGTTAAAAAAGGGTGCAGCAACGGCCCATTTCATAGATTACGACCCCAATCACGTACGACGGATAGACAACTGTAATTATATATGTGTACCTCCTTAGGGCTCTAGCCAAACCTTTCAGAGCGAATATATATCTGTTTTTTCCATCAAGGCTGGGGCAGATGAATATTCGATGAACCTGCTTGAATTAGCCTGAGTTTTTTCTGCCAAAACCTAGAGTCAAGTATTGAGGCGCTATTGCACTAAGTAGCTGGGCTAATTCAAATGTAGGATGGGTTAGCGGTAGCATAACCCATGCGGGCGTTGGGTTTCGTCCCTCAACCGCAACCTACACGGTCTTCTATTTAATTGGGTCTTCCTACTTATCACTTTAAATCTTAGCAGACTTACTGATGTCTTCTCGACTGTGGAATTACGTAACTTTAAGATAAACTTCTTTGCCGCCAGCATGTCTATATGATTTACTACTGTTATGTTGTTGGAGCCGACCTAGCTTTGCAAGCATGATTAAAGCTGTGTCAGTAATCTCAGGGCTACGGAGACTGGTGTCTTGCTTTGCTAATTAGGTGCTTAGACTGACGTGGGCTGCTTCGTTTTGCTTTAACTTCAGCAAAACCACCGAAGATAGATAGCTTAGAATTATGCTATCTAGACCGAGCGCGATTACGTAACGGAAGCGCCCTACTTTAATTAGTAGAACGCTTCCGTTACGTAATCGCTAACCTATAGAGTAGGCAGTCAGACTGCCCTAACGCTACCTATGTACTTTTGCCAGATCAGGCAGGTGTGGTGTACGCAGCAGTAGACAATTTTGCCCTAGCGCTGTTGGCCACCTGATGCAGCAGGCGAGACACTTGATCAACATAGTGTTCACTCGTATTATTCTTTAGAAAGTATTGGTAAGCAGCCTCTGCCTTAGCATTTGCTTCCTCGGGGTGATTGATAATATATTCAACGACGGCTTTCATCTCCTCAGGAGAGTCGGGCTGCACTCCCCAAACTAGCCCTTTTTCAGCCATCTCTGTGGCTAAACCGATGGTTTTAGTAATGATTACAGGTCTGCGGCAAGCCATTGCTTCCATCAAAACAGTTAGACCTGCGGAATAGCTATTGTCGATTAAGCTAACCACAACAGCATCAGCACTACGATATAGGTCGCGCAGTTCTATCCAATCAAAATAGCGCATTTCCATGTTGTGTGGCAATGGTTTCGGGATGCGACACCGCGTCTTAGACGTAGCGTTGGGCGATACCGCACAGACCTTGACGTCAAGATCCAGGTGCTGCGTAGCCTCAGCCAGCGTGACATAGTCTCGCTGCTCTAGACCAGCACTAGCAATTAGAGGTCGATGTTTTGGCATTGTGCCTGGGGCGGGATAGAAGAACTGCCTGTCTGTTTGCTCAGTCAAACAGAACACACTCTTCTTAGACAAGCCGAGCATATTTCTGATGATTTCGGCCTTGAGATCCGTATTTACTGTGAAGCTATGAACAAAACGACCGAACCGAAAATATTTCAGGAGTAGTTTAGGCCGCGATCGCTCTGGGCTCATTACGTTCACAACCAGGTGCGGACGCTCCTTTTTAAGCAGTGAGAGGATAGCAAAGGGCAATCCAGCATCCTCTCCACAGCAGTATATGACGTCTCCTAAACCTGACTGAGCCAAAACCTGCCTTGCTAAAGTCCACTGATGTGATCTGCCAATGACTTTGGCTAGCAGTCTGTCAATAGACGTAACTGAGCTATTATCTTCAAAATCCGGTTGATGAACCTGCGCGTTAACCCTTTCTTTAAGCTGCCAGATAGTGTGTCTTGGTCCTTGGCCAGATTCTGCGCGGGCGACAAAATGTTCAAAATCAAACTTCGTGCTAGTCACAATGTGAAAATCGTGAGTATTATCTTCGTTGTTTAAAGATGTCATGGTGATTAAGGTATAATGATTTCGAGTCTCATGCAGTTAAGCGACACAAGCATAGGTGCTAGATTCGTCAACGAAAACGTTTCAATTGTCTGCCTGCACTAACAGACTCATCAGCGGGCGAACCAATACTGCGGATAGATTCCCTCATAACTGCTTAGTTAATCAAGAATGGCAGATGCAAAACTTTTGGCATATAAAGCAAAAATTTTCTTAGACTAGGGTTGCGCTCGTTCTTTTAAAAAGCGGCACAAGCTGCTAGTAGAAGCGAAAAATTAGCTATGCATTAGCAGTAGATTGGTTTTACCTAGAGAACTCTTTACTTAAATTATCGCCGTTATGCCCGTAACCGAAAGGTCTATCTAAACAGGAAACGTAATCTTGATAGAAACAGACAAATTTGTAATGACTTGTATATTTATACAGCTGTGTCCAATACGCTTAGAATAGTAGTGATTGCCTCTAGAAAGACAGGGACGACCTATTTGATGTATACCTATTGCATGAAAGTTACCGATGGATTGCCCTAACCTTCCTAGCTCTAGCTACACCAGAAATTAGCAGGCTTAGAATCAAGCCCTACCGATTTTGTAATAAGCAGAATAAGACGAACGACCTCAGAAAAAGCGTTGCTGTGCAACAGAGGTATTTGAAGCAGGGGACGTCATAACCTGCCATGGACCTCTAGACGGATTGACCGATTGACCTGTGGATTTTTGGATCTCTATGTCTACCTTCACAGACCAGAGCTAGCTGTCGACGTCAATCGTATATTCACGCTCAACACTGCTCAGCTAGACTAGCCAGTCGTCTATAGACGTAAATTTGGATTTTCGATCGCGCCATTTTGGCAGCGGCTTCTGGGGTGGAATTAGCTGACACTCGTAACGGTCGCCGGGTACAAAAGGCTCTAGCCAATTAGCGGTGTTTATATTTTCGAGATTAAAAAAAGGTGCGGCGATGGCCCATTTCATCAATATACCCTCACTTGCGTATAATAAGTAGATTAACTATGGACAATATATATCTCATCAAAGTTTGGCTAAGTTGCTCACCAAGAATACCTAGCACAGTTTTCATCAGGCCGGTCTTAAATTTAAAGGTTCGGTAAATCTACTAGTGAAAAATTAAAAAATATTAGGGTCCGAACGATCTTGAACCCAAATTTCTAGGCGCGATCGCGCAATTAACTCGATTTGTACCAAAGCTGTTGCCATCTCTTCAACTGTAGAATTGCGCGATCGGAGAGCAAGCTTTTTTAGGATAGAGGCCTTGGTATGGCCTGCTACCGCTAGGATGAACGGGAAATCAAACCTGTCTTTATAAGCTTGATTGAGGCGCTCAAACTGCTGGTACTACTCTAGTCTTAGGTTGTGAAGACCGTCCTTACTTTGTTCTTTTACTGAGGCTTCACCCATGGTAACCGGAGTACCCAAATCAGGATGGGCTTTGATAAGCGTCAGTTTTTCTTCAGCGGTCATTGCCTGAACAATATCTGCCATTCTCCTGTGGAGGTCGCTCACCGATGCAAAGGGACGCTGAGACCACACCTGCGCGGCGATACTGGGTGTATCTTCAAAAGCGGGGCCAATCGCGGCTACAAATTTAGCCTCGGTCATAGCGTTGAGCTGGTCTAAGGTGTAGGGCATTAGAGTAGATAATGTAGACGAATATGGGCCATACCAAAGAGCTTCAATACCTTTGGCGGCGTCAGCAGGATCTGTCTCGGCTCCTAGGATCTGAGTAATGTGGCCGAGCTTGCGACCGGGGCGAAGCCCTTTGTTGTACCAGTAGAGAGTGGCGTTGGGCAGCTGCTTAAGGGCCTTAAGCTTTTGGTGGTGGGCTGCTTCGTCTTCCTCTAGCCCCAGCAGGTTAACCATCACGGCCTGAGAGCAGGTGAGGCTGACAGGGCCAAGGGGGCGATCGCTCACCGCCCGCAGCTGTTGTTCAAACTGAGACGTCGCGCAGGCATCAAGGGTGTAGTGGCCTGAGTTGTGGGTACGCGGGGCAATTTCGTTGATTAGAACCTGGTCATCCTGGTTGAGGAAGCACTCAATACCGACAATACCGACTAGCTGAAGTGCTTCTACCAGGGTGCGAGCCACGCTGTTCATGCTGGCCGCAACGGCGGGGCTTGACCGGGCGGGGGCAAAGACTCGCCGACAGGTTTGGCTGACCTGCTGGGTTTCTACGGTAGGATACACGGCGACCTCTCCCGCAGATGACCGCGCTACCATCACCGCCAGTTCTTGTTTAAAGGGCACAAACTCTTCCAGCAGCACGGGAGCACGGTCGAAGTTCTTCCAGGTGGAGCTGAGCTGTGAAGCATCTTTGACGACTGAGGTACCGTAGCCGTCGTAGCCCAGGCGGCGGGTTTTGATCACCAGAGGAAATCCGATGGCTTGGGCCTTGTCCATCAGCTCGGCCTCGCTCTCGTTGCCCTCTAAAAAGTTGTAGCGCGGGTTCGGCAAGCCAATGCGGCTAAAAAACTCGCGCTGGTAGCGCTTGTCGAGCACTAGGGCTAGTACATCAAGACTAGGGCGAAAGATAGCCCCCCGGCCAGCTATGGCCTCCAAACCCTCACAGTCAATAAATTCGTTCTCAAAGGTGATGACGTCGCATTGGGTAGCCAGAGCTGCGGTGGCGGCAACGTCGTCAACTGGGGCAAGAAGGGTAGACTGGGCGATCGCAACGGCGGGATCACTCTGGTGGGGAGTCTGGACAACGAGATCTAGCCCAATCTTCTGGGCGGCTGGCCCCATCATCCAGGCTAGCTGACCGCCGCCGATGACCCCAATTCGGTGTATTGGGTGAGGAGTCTGCTCCATAGTGCGCCTTTTGCGGTTCAGACTTAACTTGTGCAGACTTAACATTATGCTATGGACTGTTCTGTATTCCTCGTACTTTAAGCACTATGACAGCTGAACTCGCGACGTTTGGAGCCGGGTGCTTTTGGGGCGTAGAAGCCGCCTTTCGCAAGCTCGATGGCGTAATCGACACCTCCGTAGGCTATATGGGGGGACACTTCGAGAGTCCCTGCTACCTTGATGTGCTGTCGCGGATTACTGGACACGCTGAAGTCTGTCAAGTGCAGTTTGATTCTGACTGGATCACCTACGATACCCTCCTCGACACCTTCTGGTGTATTCACGACCCCAGCAGCCTCAACCGTCAGGGGGGCGATCGCGGTGAGCAGTACCGCTCGGTGATTTTTTGCCACACCCCAGCCCAGGCGCAGGCCGCTCGACGCTCTAAGCAAAAGCTGCAGGACTCAGAAAAATATTCCCAGCCCATTGTCACCCAGATTGAACCTGCCAGCGCCTACTGGCTGGCTTCAGAGGAGCATCAGAAGTACTTTGGCTAACGATGCGCGTCGGCCACTAGCCCGGCATAACAGGACTGAGGCTGGTCCACAGAAGGGCTGCGGCCCCTGATTGACGATGTAGGAATCGCCCAGGTGCGATCGCATCTCCTGCACCATATCGGCCTTATCTAAGTGGGGCCACGCGCCGGGATGGGTTGATTGCTCAAAGGCGGCTAGCACTGCCAGAGCGGGGTCGCGATCGCTGAGGTCGGAGAGGGTACGAGAAGAAAGCGTCATCGCGGCACCGTAGTTTCAGGGGGCCTTATACCCTTTTTTATACAAGTGCAGCGAGCGAATTTCTGATGCTTGACTATCCTTTTTCAATCCAGGCGATTACCTGATCGCCCAGGCGCACGTCGTTGAGGCGATCGATTTCGCGAATGCCGGTGGGGCTGGTGACGTTAATTTCGGTCAGGTAGCCACCGATGATATCGATACCAACAAAGTAAAGGCCGTCGCGCCGAAGCGTGGGGGCAAGCTGGCGGCAGATATCAAGCTCGCGATCGGTGATCTCGGCCTTGGCAACCCGACCCCCTACGGCCATGTTGCCTCGAAACTCGCTGCCGGTAGGGATACGGTTGACCGCGCCTAAGGGTTCGCCATTGAGCAAAATAATTCGTTTATCGCCATCTTTGGCGGCGGGCAGGTAGGTCTGCACCATTACCGGCTCTTTGCCCTGCTGGGTGCTGATTTCGACCATGGAGTTGAGGTTGCGATCGCCCGCCTGCAAAAACAAAATTCCCTCTCCAGCCTTGCCGCCCAGGGGCTTAAGCACCGCTGAACCCCAGCGCTCCACCGTCTCGCGGATAACCACCTTGCTCTGGCTAACGATGGTTTCAGGAATCGCTTCGGCAAATTGCAGGGCGTACATCTTTTCATTAGCCGTTCGCAGGCCGCTGGGGGCGTTTACCACCTTGGTTTTGCTAGGATCAACGTAGTCGAGAATGTAGGTGGCATAGAGGTAGGGCACCGTCACAGGTGGGTCGGTGCGCATAAACACGGCATCCACAGCCTCAAGCGGACGCTGCACCGCTTCGCCCAATTCAAACCAGGGGGCAGCAGCGGCCCAAAGCCCGTCTATCAGCTTCACCGGAGTTAACTTGACTGGCTGCATGAGCGCTAGAGCTTTGCCCCCAACCACACTCAGAGCGCTGGCCGCGGTGATCCAAACGTCGTGACCTCGGTGCTGTGCCGCTTCCATCATGGCGACGCTGGTGTCGTGGCCGGGGTCAAGGCGGTGGATGGGATCAATGATAAATACAACGTTCACGGCGGCTACGCTCTTTACTCTAGATAGAGTTTTAGCATGGCAGAAAGTGGCTCGTTATTAAGGCTCGCTGAGTCTTTTGCTACTCGTTGATGCTCAGAAGTTTAGTCGCCGTCAGATCGATCGTTGGGAAGGTCGCAGTGCTCACGCTACAGAACCGCGATGCACTCAATTTCTACGGCGACATCCTTGGGCAGGCGCGACACCTCGACGCAGGCGCGGGCCGGAGCGTTATCGCCACCGAAGTATTTGGCGTAGACCTCGTTGACGGTGCCAAAGTCATTCATGTCTTTGAGAAACACTGAGGTTTTAACGACGTTGTCGAAGCTGGCTCCGGCGGCGACCAAAATGGCCTTGAGGTTGGCCACCACCTGCTCGGTTTGAGCTACTACATCTCCTTCGCCTACCAGTGCGCCGGTGGCGGGGTCGAGGGCCACTTGACCTGAGACAAAGAGCATCTGCCCGGCCACGGCTACAGCCTGGCTGTAGGGACCGACGGGAGCGGGAGCGGTGGGGGTATTGATAATAGTGCGCTGCATAGGTAGATGGGTGGATGGGTAGATGAGTTGAGTGTTGTGGGTAAGTAACTTACTCACCCACTGCCAAACCGAGGGCGCTGGCCGTAAAAGCGATACTGCCAATAGTCTCGCAAAATGCGATCGTGATCAAAGCAGAGGTTTTGAGGGGTCTGCCAGGGGTTAACAATAGCGGCGGTTTTGGCGTCGTCACCAGCGATGGGGTCAGTCGTGGCGGTGGCGAGAAACACCACGCTTAGAGTGTGCTTGCGGGGATCGCGAGCGGGGTCAGAGTAGACGGCGAGCTGTTCGACGAGGGTAATGGTCAGGCTGGTTTCTTCTTGGGCCTCGCGACGAGCGGCGGTTTCAACACTTTCGCCGTAGTCAACAAAGCCGCCGGGCAAAGCCCAGCCCAGAGGTTCGTTATGGCGCTCGATCAGCACGATGGGGCGGTGGGGATAGTGCAGCAGCTCAATAACGACATCGACAGTAGGAGCAGGGTTGCGGTAAACGGTCATGAATGAGTGACTTTATAGAAAATTTGTTCAACCTAAAATAACTCTCTGGGCAGCCGCCTGGCTCCTGTAGGCCATGCTAGAGTCTACTGGAATTAAACCGAGCTAACTATGCCCTTTCCCCGTGCCAGCGGCATTTTGCTGCATCCTACATCGCTGCCCAGCCGGTTTGGTATTGGCGATTTAGGCCCAGAAGCCTACCATTTTGTAGATTTTTTGGCAGACACCCGTCAACAGCTCTGGCAGGTGCTACCTCTGGGGCCAACGGGCCACGGCAACTCGCCCTACCTATGCTACTCATCGATGGCAGGCAACCCGCTGTTGATTAGCTTAGAGGTGCTGTGCGATCGCTCCCTGCTGTACACCGACGAACTGCATGAGCTGGAGCATCTACCTGACCATCACGTCGCCTTTGATGACGTTATTCCGATCAAAATACGGCTCCTAGAGCGGGCTGCCAGTCGGTTTAGAGAGGTCGCCTCAGAGGCAGACCACGCGGCCCTAGAGCAGTTCAGCCAGGAGTGCCACTTTTGGGTGGATGAGTTCGCCTTCTTTATGGCGCTCAAAAATGCCCACGGCGGCGCTAGCTGGACGGAGTGGCCCAGCGCCATTGCCCGGCGCGAACCCGAGGCGATGGCTGAGTGGCGGCAGAAATTGTCTAACGATATCTTCTGCCAAAAGTTCTTGCAGTTTGAGTTTTACCGCCAGTGGCAGGCGCTGCGGCAGTACGCCCGCGATCGCCAAATTCAGATTATTGGCGACATTCCCATCTACGTTGCCCACGACAGCGTTGATGTATGGGCGTTTCCCCACAACTTCATGCTTGATCACGAGACCCTGGCCCCATCGCTAATGGCTGGTGTGCCGCCCGACTACTTCAGCGAAACCGGGCAGCTCTGGGGCAACCCCACCTACAACTGGGAAGAGCTGAAAAGTCGCGACTTCCACTGGTGGATTCAGCGCATTAATGCCCTGCTTGCCTACGTAGATATCATCCGGGTTGACCACTTTCGCGGATTTCAGGCTTACTGGGGCGTGCCCGCTGGTGAAACCACCGCGATGGGCGGCCGCTGGATCGAGGCTCCAGGTACCGAGCTGTTTAAAAC
>JBARUP010000308.1:0-4673 GCA_049645805.1 Nodosilinea sp. | reverse complement strand
TGAACAGGCCACCCAAAACCTGAGTCAGCCTGTGAAAGAATCGTCCTGTTCAAGTAGCCGCTTTAGTAAGCATCACCACTCAGCACATCTAATCTGCCCCTACACCATCTTCTATGCCGCCGTTCCTAGCCGTTGCCACTCCCAGCTACGCCCCTGATTACGAGCGCTGCAAACTCTTGGTAGAGAGTATCAGCCGTTTTAGTCAAACTCCAGTACAGCACTATATTATTGTCGACCAGCGTGACTATTCCCGATTCGCGACGTTAGCAAATACCACGACCCAGATCATTGCCGCTGAGTCGCTGCTTCCAGACTGGATTCGTCGCCTGCCCCTAGTGCGTAAAGCCTGGTTCAGTCTAAAGACGCTGCCGATTCGCAACTGGGTTTTACAGCAGATCGTCAAGCTCTCCTTCGCCGCAAGTACTCCTGAGCCAGCCACTGTTTTTGTCGATTCAGATGTCGCATTCATTCGCCCCTTCGACCTGACACAGTTCAGCCAACAGAACCAGACGCGGCTGTTTCGGGTACCAGAGTATTACACCCCCGACTTTGAACCGCTCTACGCTGAAGCTTATCGACTGCTGGGGCTTGAAGGCTACCGCAGTGGTGTAGCGCAGCCCAACTACATTGGTAATTTGATCAGCTGGCGGCAGGACAACGTCATCGCTCTGCGCAATCACCTGGAGCAAGTCTGGGATCGCTCCTGGCTCGAGACCCTGGCTCGAGCTCCAACTCTCTCGGAATACATTCTCTATGGAGTATTTGTAGATCAGGTGCTTGGCGAGGCGGCTGGGCATTTCTACGACTGGTCGCCTCTCTGCCACGAGTACTGGCAACCCCAGCCTCTAAATGACCAAGAGCTAGATGAGTTCTTCACAGCTGTCCAACCCAGCCACATCGCGGTTATGGTATCTGCCAAGGCCCAAATTGCCCCTAGCCGCTATCAGCATCACCTCAAACAGCAATAGGTAGAAGAGTCAGTCACGACCTAGCGCCCTATGTCTTCACTTATCCAGCAGCGGAATTTCATCTATGGTTCTCCTACAGGTCTCGGCTAAAACCGGGTAAAGTCTCTCTCTGCAGCGATCGCCTTCAACCCCAGAGATACTTAGATTGAGACACTTAGAATTGTCTACCATGAAATGCGGGAGGATGAAGCCAAGACTGTCCTGAGTTTGAGTAGCGTTGGATTAATTTAGATTAATGAGTAGATCAGGGTTCCGCACTGTACTTTTACTGGCCGCCGCTGGTTTGGCTCTGACCACCGCTGTCACCTGTAGCCGGTCAACTGATTTGGCTACCTCCCCTCCTGAGACCGAGGTAGCACCGACATCGAACCGCGATCCACAGACCCTGCGACTGCTTTATAGTCGATCTGCCATTACCCTTAATCCTCACCTAGCCACCGGTTACCAAGATTTTGAGGCTGCCCGCATTGTCTACGAACCCTTAGCAAGCTACAGCAAGACCGGGGAGCTAGTACCCTTTTTGGCCGACGAAGTTCCGTCTTTCGACAATGGCGGAGTGGCGGCCGACGGCACCTCCGTTACCTGGACCCTCCGGCCCGACGTTACCTGGGCCGACGGCGAGCCCTTCACCGCTGATGATGTGGTGTTTACGTTTGAGTTTATCCGCAACCCGGTAGTGGCAGCGGCTACCGCCCAGTACTACGAGGGGGTAGAGAAAGTTGAGGCGATCGATAGCTATACGGTCAAAATCACGTTTACCGGCCCAACCGCCGCCTGGTCAGTCCCCTTTACTGGTCAGACAGGGTTGGTTCTACCTCGCCATATCTTCGCAGCATACAACGGCCCCGACGCCAGAGAGGCCCTTGCCAATCTCCAGCCCGTCGGTACCGGCCCCTATCAAGCCGTAGGGTTTGAAGCCGGTACCATCATCTATGAGCCTAATCTAAGCTACTGGGGCGGTCGACCTGCTTTCGAGCGCGTAGAACTGGTGGGCGGTCTAGCGCCCTACGCTGCTGCCCGCGAGGTCTTGCAAACTAGTGAAGCTGATTTCGCTCACAACCTACAGGTTGAGGCTGAAGCCCTCAGCGAGCTAGAAGCCAAAGCTACTGGCCAGGTTACTCACCTGTTTGGCTCCCAAGTGGAACGCATCATGCTGAACTTTGCGAACCCCTTTGCCCGCACCGAAGGTGGAGAGCGCTCTAGCCCGCAAGTCCCCCACCCCTACTTCAGCGATCTACGGGTGCGCCAGGCGATTAACCTGGCTATCGATCGCGACACCATCGCCCAAGAGCTGTACGGCAGTGCCGGAGAGCCCACGGCCCAGCTGCTAGTAGATCCTACAAACTATCAGTCTCCAGATATTGACTACACCTATGACTTAAAGCAGGCTAAAGCACTGCTAGACGAAGCCGGCTGGATAGATACCAACGGTGACGGCCTGCGCGACAAGGACGGCCTCGCCCTAGAGATACTTTTTCAGGCAGGGGTGAACCCGGTACGCCAAAAAACTCAGGCGATCGTGAGCGATAGCCTAAAAGAGCTGGGCGTAGACGTAGAAATTTCTCGGGTACGCCTAGATGAGTTTTTCTCAGCGGACCCTAAAGATATTGGTAGCCTCAACCACTTCTACGCTGACATGCAGATATATTCCACGGGCAACGATAGCCCTGACCCCGGCACCTATATGGGCTGGTGGACCTGTAGCAAAATTGCTTCCCAGGCCAATCAGTGGCAGGAGCCCAACAATGCCCGCTACTGCAACCCTGAGTACGACCGCCTGTGGCAGGAAGCGCAGCAAGAACTCGATCCTAACCGCCGAGCTGAACTATTTCAGCAAATGAACAAGCTGCTCGCTGAGGATGTAGCAGTCATTCCGGTCGTACACCGGGCTATGACCAATGCCGTTAGCGATCGCCTCAGCAACGTAGAATTTACCCCTTGGGATGCCAGCACCTGGGCCATCAAAGACTGGCGACCCAGCCCAGCGGCTAAGTCTTAGCGTAGATATAATCTTCAAGGGCTAGAGCGTTCCTTAGCGCCAATCTTTTATAGTGATTTTGTAGTTTTCTGACGCAGTCGAGGCAGAATGGTTATCTGTAGCAATCGACCAACTCTATGACTTCAGAATCCGCTACACCCAGTTCGGTGGCGTCTCCCCTAGCCGCGATCGCCCTTAAGGTAGCTGGCGCGATCGCCATTCTGTCAGCCCTGCTAGACTTTCTTATTCTGCTTATTCCTCCCAACCTCACTGACGTGCAGTGGCAGTTAGCAACAACGACTCAGTTCGTTGATCGCGGCATCGTACCCCTGATTGGTATTGCTCTACTCCTCAGCGGGCTATGGGTCGATAGCTCCGTTGGTCGCCTCACCCACCGCAAGAGTCTGACTACCGACCTGCGCTTTTGGACCTGTACCTTAGCCAGCGTACTGAGCCTAGTTTATTTGCTCCTTACCCTGCTTCACCTCAACGCAGTGCGACTCTCCAGCCAAGCAGCGCTGGCCCAAGTTGGTACTGAAGCCGCTCAGGCGGCGGCCGAGCTTCAGCAGCGGCTTTCCACCGAGCTTAGTCAACAGCAAAGCCAGCTAGGGGCAATTTTGCAAAATGAGGAGCTGCTCGATCAGGCCATTCAAAGCGGACAACTACCGCCCGATATCGAGCAGTATCGTGACGACCCCGATGGGCTCACTCAGTTTTTACAGCAGCGCGCTGACGAGGCCCAGCAGCAGATTGAAGCCGAAATTGGCACCCGCCGAACCGAAGCCGAGCGCCGGGTCAAACTAGAAGCTTGGCGCTCGGGCATTCGGATCTCTTTAATCAGCCTGCTTCTAGCGGTCGGCTTTTCCATCATTGGCTGGCTTGGTCTTAGACGGCTGCTATCGCTTACTCGGTCCGCCTAACCTAGGGCCTGTATCATGGCCTGCTGAGCTACGGCCTGATAAATCTCTCTCAAATGACCCATGACGACGGGCGCATCCTCAGGTGGCAGCGGCATTTTACCCAGTACATCGAGCACAGTGGTTTCGGCTGGGGCAATAACCACCAGCTCCGAATCTAAAGGATTAGCATAGGCCCAGAACTGCTGTAGGTCTAGACTCCTAGAAGCGGGCTCTGCGTCTAGAGTGGCAGCCTCGACCTCACTGACGAGGGGTGGTACCGAAACACTGCTCTGCCGTCGCTGCCGCAGAGCATCCAAGATGCTGTCACGGCTGCGCCCGCGCAGCTGAAATAATACAAAAGGGTCTTCCCGAAAGAAATCGCCTAGCTGGTAATACACTGCGGCAATGTGCTTGCAGGGATTCTTAGGGTCGGGGCAACTGCACTTAGAGTGCACCTCCGACAGGTTAAAAGGATACAAGCTCAAGCCGTTGGCTGTGAAAACCGCCTCAATCTCAGCGGGCATTTCTCCGGCCAGTAGCTGAGCTGAGTAGATAGCTTGTTCTGATAGAGAATCGATTACATAGTTCCAGTCTTCATCACTGAAGGCATCCAGCCAGATAGAAAGCTTATAGGGCTCCTCGGCAGTCCCCTGAACCAGCGCCGTCACCTTAGAGCCCTTGTATTCTAGGCTGAGAATATGGCCTTCTCGAGCATAAATACGACCGCGCTCTAAGCGCTTCTTAAATCGGTAGGTATTGAGTAGCTCGACCCAGCGCTGCACCCACCAGGCTTCGTCTTCAAGGGCGTAGGCAGAGCTAGAAACCTGG
>JBARUP010000307.1:0-2607 GCA_049645805.1 Nodosilinea sp. | reverse complement strand
TTGTGATCCATTAAGCAGCAAAGGAGCCTTCCATGCCTCAAGCGTTCATTCCTTCAGCCCTGGCTGACCCCACCCTGCAAGTCACCATCGAGCCTGCCGCTGAGCCGGGGCGAGAAACCATTCGCATCTTGGTCATCGGCAGCGCCCACGGCGTCGATCGCATCGTCCACGAACTCTACCGCCTCGGCTTTGCCGAAGTACGCGAGTGGAGCAAGCCCCAACCTACCGGGCGAGTCAACGAAATCATGCGCGTCCTCACCCGATATGTCATGGCGTAGGGTGCATTCGCGCAGCAATGCACCGTCTTAATTGCCGAATGTCTCATACTAATCGTCCATGCCGTTGACGCGGCACCCCCAACAATGAAAGGCTGGGCTATTTTCAGAGCAAATCCTGATTAGCTATCCCCGATTCCCAGTGGTGCATTGCGGCTAGGCAAAGCAATCAGGGCGCTGCCGGACGGGGGTGTAGCCGCGAATGCACCCTACGGTTCTACCTTTTGAGAATCGGGGTTATGAGATTCGGATTTGGTATCACTCCCGCAAATGCCGATGCACACTCGAAAACTCCCAATCTGTAGGGCATTTCACCAACCCATGCTTTACCGGGTTGTAATGCACATACTCACAATGGCTCACAAAATCGCGTTCATCCCGAATGCAATGCTCCCAATACCGCCGCTGCCACAAATTGCCCTCTCGCCGCCGCTCCCCCGAAGCAGTCTTCTCCGATGGCAGCGCTAATTCTTGACCACAAGCCTTCGTCACCATCAGCTTGATCAACCGCCACCGCCTGGCGTAATCGCCATCTTCTTCCGGCAATGTCCAAATGCAGTGGAGATGATCTGGCAAGAGCACAAACGCATCAATGGCGAAGGGATGCTTTCGCCGTACCGAAATGATGGCGTTGCGTAGCGCCTGCCTGCCTAAATCGGAGCAAAGCCAGGGGTACCGTTGATAGGTCACATGGGTGAAGAAATAGCTGCCGCCGGGTCGGTAGAGACGTCGGTAATTGGGCATGAAACCGAGGGGATGCACTGTTGTTAGAGTGCCCGGTTTTGAGATGTTTGCGAAGCGGAAATCCTCTAGGCGGTGCATTGCTTCGCGAATGCACCCTACGGTTCTCTCCTTTGCATCAAGATAGGTGCATTGCTTCGCGTAGGCAAAGCCGCGCCTGGGCGCTATTCACCCTACGGGTTTACGCCTGCCTATCAAGATAGTTTTAAGACGGCCATAAAGGCTTCCTGGGGTACATCTACCGTACCGATCGCCTTCAAACGCTTCTTACCTTTGGCCTGCTTTTGCAGCAGCTTTTTCTTGCGAGAAATATCGCCGCCGTAGCACTTGGCTAGCACGTCTTTACGCAGGGCGGGAATGCTTTCGCTAGCGACAATGCGGCTGCCGATCGCGGCCTGAATCGGAATCTTAAACTGGTGGCGAGGAATCAGCTCTTTGAGTTTTTCAACCAGGGCTTTGCCCACGTAGTAGGCCTTGTCGCGATGCACAATAGAGGCCAGCGAATCCACCGGGTCACCGTTGATCAGCACGTCGAGCCGCGACAGATGGTTTTCGCGGTAGCCAATCAGGTGGTACTCCATGCTGGCGTAGCCCTTGCTGCGCGACTTCATCTGGTCGAAAAAGTCGGTTACCACTTCGGCTAGGGGCACTTCATAGATTAGGGTAGTGCGGCCCTGGGCCAGGTATTTCATGTCTTTGAACTCGCCCCGGCGGCCCTGGCACAGCTCCATCAGCGCGCCGACGTACTCTTCAGGGGTGATCATGTCGAGCTGAACGTAGGGCTCTTCAATTTTTTCGCGGGCCTGGGGGTCGGGCAGGGTGCTGGGGTTGTCGATTTCGAGCACCTCACCCTGAATCGTCGTCACTTGGTAGATCACCGAGGGGGCGGTGGTAATCAGGTCAAGGTTGTACTCACGTTCAAGGCGCTCCTGGACGATCTCCATGTGCAGCAACCCCAAGAAGCCGCAGCGGAAGCCAAAGCCCATGGCGCTTGAGGTTTCAGGCTCATACTGTAGGGCGGCATCGCTGAGGCGCAGTTTCTCCAGCGCTTCCCGCAGTTCTTCAAACTGATCTGAGGCGGTGGGAAACAGCCCGCAGAAGACCATCGGCTTGGCCTCGGCATAGCCAGGCAGCGCCGTTGTCGCCGGGTTTTGCACCAGGGTAATGGTGTCGCCGACTCGCGCGTCTTCTACCGCCTTGATGGAGGCGGCAAAATATCCGACTTCCCCGGCGTGCAGCTCCTCAACCTGAATCTGGGTGGGGGCCAGAACGCCCAGCTCGTCGATTTCGTACTCTTTGCCCGAAGCCATCAGCCGCACTTTGTCTTTGCGGCGAATGGTGCCATCCATTACCCGAAAGTAGACGATGACGCCTCGGTAGCTGTCGTAGTAGCTGTCGAAGATTAGCGCCCGCAGGGGGTCGGCGGTGGTGTCTGCCGGTGGCGGCACCAGGTAAACGATGGATTCTAGAATCTCGTCGATGCCAACTCCTTCTTTAGCGGAGGCCAGAATCGCGCCGCTGCAGTCGAGGCCGATAATGTCCTCGATTTCTTGCCTGATGCGCTCGGGATCAGCGCCGGGCAGGTCAATTT
>JBARUP010000306.1:0-8156 GCA_049645805.1 Nodosilinea sp. | reverse complement strand
GGGTAAGCTCTGGAGAAGGTAGCCTTTGGCGACGTAGGCACCGGCCCATAACCAAGCCCTCGCAGCGCTAGAACGGCTGAGAAGCGCGATCGCGGCAACGGTTGAAGAACCTGGCTCATTCATATCTAAGTGTAGGTTGAGACAGGTCTCTCGCCTAGGGCAATTTCTTAAGCCGACGGCCTGATTTGTCTAAGGAACGCATTGCATTTATGCTGCAATCAGAATTTTTCATAGTCTTAAGTAGAACAAGATGAGACTGTTTCTAGCCTCAGAGGTAGAAACGTTAAGTGGCTATAAAAAGAGCATGCAAAACTGATCTCACTGTAGTATTATTTTGCATATTGTTGTTAAAACTGAAGTCGCGCAAATACAGTTTTACTATCTCTACTTAAAAGTTGTCCTTAAGAAAACCACTGCGAAAGAGAATAGAGTGAATGGCTAACGTAACTCAGACAGAACCATTAGTCGGCGAAGAGCTACTGCAGAAGGTCAAAAACCTAGATGAGCTGAGCAAAGAAGATAAGGCGAAAGCCTGCGGGTACTACACCCTGACTAAGTCAGGCAACCCTCGGGTCAACATGATGAAATTTCTCAACGCGCTGATCGAAGCTGAAGGTATCCAGCTTGACAGTGGCCAAGGCGGCAACGGGCGAGGCGGGCGCAGCGCTAGCTTTCGCATTACCGTGCAGTCTAACGGCAACCTGCTGATCGGCTCGACCTATACCAAACAGATGGGGCTGAGGCCCGGCGACGAATTCGAAATTTCCCTAGGTCGCAAGCACATTAGGCTCAAGCATCTAGGGGAAGACGATTTATTCGAAGACGAATAGTCTGGCCTGCCAGCTAGAATAATTTGTGCTCTTAGCCAGCGTGATCCGTTCTTAGGTCGCTTGAGTACAATAGGGCGAACCAACTCCTTGCGGACTTGATTCGCCCTATTTAGCGCTCTCTAGCGACAGCTAGAGGCGCTTCGAGCTGCCTTAGGTATTTTCAAAGGGATGGAGTAGCTTTACTCGAAGCCGATATTTAGGGCCTAGTCAAGCGCCTAACATTAGATGGATTGGGTGTTGGAAATGAAGCGTTGTGCGGTTGGTTCATGAACTTTCCTGTAGTCTTAGACATTGCCCTAGGGCTGGTCTTTATTTTTCTCGTTTTGAGTCTGCTGGCGAGCGAGACTCAGGAAATTATCGGCACCCTTTTGCAGTGGCGAGCTGAGCACTTAAAGCAGTCGATTGAAGTCCTGCTAGCCGGTAATGAGCGCGAAAAAGAAGCGGCGGCTCAGGATTTAGCCGATGCTCTCTACGAAAGCCCATGGATCCGCAGCCTCAACCAGGAGGCCAAAGGGGGGATCGCGCGATCGTTTCGCCGTGTGTCTCATCTCATTGGCCGCGTCTATCGCACCCTCACCGGGCAGCGCAACGTTTTTGGGGCAGGCAATACCAGCGGCCCGTCGTACATTCCCGCCGAGGCTTTTGCCAACAGTCTGCTAGAGCGTATGCACCTGGGCAGTCTGTGGCAGGTGCTGGCTAATGAGCGCATCTACGGGTTTACTCGCGACCGTGTGCTAGCTCCAGTCACTAACATTCTCAGCGATCTTAAGGCCAGCACCGGCAACGAGTTTTTGCTCAACGCTGAGCTACAGCAGCTCGAAATAGGCATACGCCAGATTATTGACGACTTTAGGGTAGGCATTGTATCGCTGCCCGAAAGCTTCGATCGCGTGGTCGACCGTCTCGATGAATTTGGCCTGGTCGCCAGAGATATTCTGCCCGACAACCATCCTCTTACCGAAACTTTTTTGCGCCGTCTTGGATACATTAAGCGCGGTCTGGCCAGCACCCCTACCGAAAGAACGGCCCTGCTGAGCAAGCTGCGCCCCAGTGTTGTTCAGCTGCTCGACATCTTTGACGGCAGCAGCCCCGTCTACGATGAGCTTAGCCGAGTAGCTCAAGGGGGAGACCCTGACGCTCAGATTCTAATCGATCGGCTGGGTCAGGCTCCGATTACGCCAGCTTTACGCAATAGTCTCGCCGCGATCGCCCGCAAAGTTGAAACCACCGCCGATGCTGCCCGTGACGACGTCAAGCAGTTTGGCCACGAGCTAGAAAAATGGTTTGACCGCGGCATGGAGCGGGCCACCGGCGTCTACAAACGTAACGCTAAAGCCGTCGCTCTGCTGATTGGTATTGCTACCGCTGTGTCGATCAACGCCGACTCATTTCACATTGCCACTCGCCTGGCCGTAGACCCTATTCTGCGCAACTCCCTGACTCAAGCCGCCGACCAGCTAGTAGTCGATTCGACGGGCGACTTTAGCCAAAATATCGAGCAGGTTCAGGGTGCGGTCAATCAGGCCCTAGACGACATTCCGTTTCCGCTAGGCTATAACGAGGTCGTGGTGCAGCAGCAGCAGAGCGCCGAACAAACCTGGCCCATCCCCTTCCTGCCGCGCCGACTGCTGGGCTGGCTGGTGAGCGGCTTTGCTATTTCTATGGGCTCGACTTTCTGGTTCGACGTGCTTAAGAAAGTCGTTAACATTCGCAATACGGGGGCGAAGCCGGACGGAGTAGAGAATGAATGAGCGGGTTATGGGGGGTGTATGGAGTTGTTAACACTATCCTCTAGTCAAGAATATGTCTGCGGAGAGGCGCTGAATCTCTACAAAACTGAGGCCTTGGATGGTCTAGTGACTCAGGCAGCAGCAGGGCGACACCTGCGGTTATCCCCTGAGCAAAAATCAGATACGGCTCTAGCGGTGATGCTCTGCGAAGACGACTACTCCGGCTGGATTAGCGTCGCCGCTGGTAGGGTACTCTCCCCAGCAAAGCATCCGTACCGGCCCGCTGCGCTAGATCGCCAGGCGATCGCGCCGCGCCTGCCGGAGGTGACTGCCTTTACCCACCGGGCTATGTCTACCCCCAACGTTTACCTGTGGGGCGGTACCGTTGGCCCCAACTTTGACTGCTCGGGGCTAATGCAGACGGCCTTTGCGGCGGCGGGTATTTGGCTACCCCGCGACTCGTACCAGCAGGAGGCCTTTACTCAACCCCTAGGCTGGAATGAGCTAGAGCCGGGAGACCTAGTCTTTTTTGGCACTCCTGAGCGCACTAAGCACGTAGCCCTATATCTGGGCAAAGACCAGTATGTTCACAGCTCCGGCGTGGATCAGGGCCGCAACGGCATTGGCATCGACTCACTGACCGACCTCTCTCACCCGGTCAGCGCCGCCTACCACCCGCAGCGGCGTCGAGCGGGCCGGGTGATGGCCAGCTACTGGCCTGGTCCGCTAAAGCCGTAGAGTGTTTTTCTACGGTTGGGTAGGCTGGTCGCCAAGATGAGTCACAAACTGCTGGTGCTCTAGGCCCTGTATCTCAGCCTGTAGCACCGGGTCTACCGCCGCGCTGCTTGCCGCAATTTTGATCACTAGCCCAGGGGTGCCCCCTAAACCCTAGGCGCAACGCTGGAGCGATGAGCGAGTCACTTTGACAGGCTACACTTTGGATAAGTTAGGGGATCAGCCGGGGGTAGCGAGGTAAGAACTATTGCTATGCCCAATTCTTTCATTGCCTCTGTGATGCTGCCGCCATTGTGAAGTTGCCAAATCGCCTAGAGCCACTGCTGAGCCGCAAGCGAGTAGCTATCGTTGAAGCATGCGTTATTGGGCTAGTATCGGGGCTATCGGCAGTGCTGCTCAAGCAGGGCGTAGAGTGGCTTACCCACTGGCGCACGTCTAGTGAGCTGCCGCTGTGGCTGACTCTGCCCGCGATCGGGCTAATCGGCGGCTGGCTGTCGGGGGTGCTGGTTGAGCGGCTGGCCCCCGAGGCCTCGGGCAGCGGTATTCCTCAGGTGAAGGCCGCTCTAGGTTTTGCCAAAATTCCGCTTAATCTGCGGGTGGCTTTGGTTAAGGTGGGTAGCACTCTGCTGGC
This sequence comes from Nodosilinea sp., assembly GCA_049645805.1. GTDB lineage: Bacteria > Cyanobacteriota > Cyanobacteriia > Phormidesmidales > Phormidesmidaceae > Nodosilinea. The sequence continues at coordinate 4,230 of JBARUP010000306.1, read as the reverse complement.
CCTGGGGTCGGGGCTATCGCTGGGGCGACAGGGGCCTACGGTGCAGATTGGTGCGGCGCTGGCGGCTCAGCTCAGCCGCTGGGTACCGACCTCGCCCGACTACCGGCGGCAGCTAATTTCAGCGGGCGCGGCGGCGGGCCTAGCGGCGGGGTTTAACGCCCCCATTGCCGGAGTCCTGTTTGTGGTCGAAGAACTGCTGCAAGACTTTTCTGACCTCACCCTGGGCAGCGCTATTCTGGCTTCGTTTATTGGGGCGGTAGTGTCACGGCTGCTGGGCGGGCAGGGGCTAAATCTAGCGATGGATTCTAGGCACATCACCCTATCGGTACAAGATCTGCCGTTTTTGGTGATTCTAGGGCTGGCGGCGGGGCTGCTAGGGTCACTTTTTCGCCACGGCATCTTTAGCAGTCTGGCGTTTTTTCGGCAGTTTAAGCGACTGGGGCTGCCGGGACGCATTGGCCTGGCAGGGCTGATTACGGGCCTGGTAGGTATGTTTGTGCCGGTAGCGGCCATCGACAACACTGGCCTACAAGAATTTTTAGTCACCGGGTCGGCGGGGTGGCAGCTGGTTGCGATCGCCTTTGTAGTCAAGTTCTTGCTCACATTACTGGCCTATGGGTCAGGGGCGGCAGGGGGTGTTTTTGCCCCGTCGCTGGTGCTAGGGGCTGCCCTGGGCTGCCTGGTTAACTTTCTGGCTCGGGGAGTTTACAGCGGCTTTGGGGCCTGGCCGGTTCCCGAAGCCCTGGCTAGCCCCACCACCTATGCCCTCACCGGTATGGGAGCCTTTTTTAGCGCGGTCACCGGGGTGCCTATCACCGCCATCGTCATTGTTTTCGAGATGACCGCTAACTTCAACCTGGTGCTGCCGCTGATGATTGGCTCAGGAATTGCCTACCTGGTTGCCGATCGCGCTAACCACGGCTCTATCTACAGCCGACTGCTCGACATGCAGGGCATTCACCTAGAGCCGGTGGCCCAGGCCAATAACCCCTGGGCCCACCTCACCGCCGCCGACCTGATGCAGCGCCGGGTCGAAACGCTCTCTAGCCAGATCAGCCTGAATGAAGTGGCGCAGGCGTTTTCGCGATCGCACCACCGTGGCTTTCCCGTCCTCGAAAACGGCCGCCTGGTGGGCATTGTCACCCAGAGTGACCTGGGCGAAGCCACGGCCCTGGGCCTAGACCAAGTGGCTACCCTAGCCGATATCATGACGCCGCATCCAGTTACCGTAGACCCCGACGCTACGCTGCCTCGGGTACTCCACCTGCTCAACCGGCTCAAGCTCAGCCGCCTGCCCGTCACCGACTGCAGCCGCTTAGTGGGCATTATCACCCGAGCCGATATCATTCGGGCCGAGTGCGACCAGGTCAGCGGCGAGCTGGCCGAGCTTGGCCCCCAGGCCGAGCCCTCCTACGTAGTGCTCCAGCAGCACGCCCCCGCTACGGGGCAGGGTCGGCTGCTGGTGCCCCTAGCCGACCCCCGCACCGCCCCCGATTTGATCAAAATTGCCGCCGCGATCGCCCACGGCCTGCACTACGAGCTGGAGTGCATTCACGTCATTCCCGTGCCCCGCAGCGTCGCTCCCTCCGAGGCCAAAGTCGATCTAAAGGGGATTGAGTCGCTGCGCCAGCTTGCCCTGTCCTACGCCGAGAACAGCGGTTTGTCGGTTCACTTTCAGGTGCGAGCCGCCCACGAAATTGGTCGCACGCTGCTGGAGGTGATCAAAATCCGCCACATCGACCTAGTGCTGATGGGCTGGCATCACCCTACCCTCACCCCCGGTCGCGCCATCAGCGGCGTAGTTGATACCCTCATTCGTCAGGCCCCCTGCCAGGTTGTCGTTGTGCGCCCCGGTCGCAACCTCACCTTCAACCACTGGCTAATTCCCACCGCAGGCGGCCCCAACGCCAAAAGCGCCCAGGCCCTGCTGCCCGGCCTGCTGACCCTAGGCAGTGCCCCTGAAATTCAGCTCTGCACCATCTGCCATCCCGAAAAGGGCGAGTGCCTCACGCTTCACCACCTCTCAGCTATGGCCGACGATTTAGAATTGACCCTGCGCCGCCCTGTCTATACCCAGGTGCTGACCCATCCCTCAGTCTCTGAAGCCGTGATCAACATGGCTAGCCTGTGCCACACCGACGCTATCTTACTGGGAGCTTCCCGCGAAAACCTGCTCAGCCAGGTGATCAAGGGGAACGTGCCCCTAGAAATTGCCGAGAACACTGACGTTACCGTCATTCTGCTGCGTCAGGTTAATACCTCGCCCTCAGCCCCTTAGGTTCCACTCTGCTTTGGCCACCCAAGGCTGTTTTGTGCAAGGTCCGATTTGAGAAACCCCGATTCAAAACAGGAATCTCGTAGGGGGTAGCCAAACAGGATTTGGTATTATGCTAAATCCTGCTTGGTTAACCCCTATTCGGAAGGACAAATGCCATTCGTCCCTACAGTCTGACCTTTTGTAGAACCGGGGCTATACGGTTCGAATCCGGTATTAAACGTCGCGAAACCATCAAAAAAAGTCGCCCCTGAGGACGACTTTGAGCAGGGGCTTTAGAGCACCCGTGAACCGTAGCGCTAACCGTCTGCTGTCTAGGCTTCCTCCTCAGAGCCCTTTTTGCGCCGCAGGGCGGCTACCCCTAGACCAACCAGCCCAGGCAGCAGAGCTGGGGTAGGTACTGCCTCAGCTTCCTGCAGAATACCGAGGGTTTGATAGCTGCTCATCCCGGCGGTGTTGACGTTAAAAGAAACGTCAAAAGTACTTCCTGGATCTACAGCGTTGGCCAGCACAAATTTAACGGCGTTGTTGGTCGTGCTTGTGCTGCTAAACGGCCCGCCGCCGAGCGCCGTAATCCGTGACAGGCTGCTGACCGGATCACCGGCACCGTTGAAGAACGAGAACTTGTAGCCCGCGATCGCGGTGCTCAACCCGTTGTTGATCCGAAAGGTCAGCGTTTGCGGAGCCTTGATGTCTTCAGGGCTGACCAGCAGAGTCTTCCGAAACGCAGAACTGGCGTCGCCAAAGGTTTCTTCCACCAGCGTAGTACGAGCGGCTTTACTAAAGGTAGTTGCGTCGATGCTGTTAGCGTCAAAAGGGTTGTCGTCGAAAACCCCAAACGCGTGCGCTGACTCGCTAAAGCCTGATCCGAGAACCAGTGCGGCACCAGCGCCAAAACCGAGAAAAATAGATTTGAAGTTCATACCAAAAATACCCTTTGAGGTAAACCAAAAACGCCAACAGACTAGTCACTCGCGTGGACCCGACGATTTCAGACGATTTTGGTAGAAGGCACCTGAATTGGTAGATGCGAACTTTGCTTTGTGTCCTATTTACTGCGTCAGAGCGTAAATAAGCTAGCCAAAGCATTTCGCTAACTGGTAGTCATCTAATGCAGCTAAGTCGTACAACAATACACCTGATGTTCGATTCGTGAGAATCTACTTTTTAATAGTAAGATATTACGATTTGCTTAGCAATATGTTTAGCTCAGCTTGATGCTAGCTTTACGATGCTGGCTGTGCTACGGCGCTAGTTATATTTAGACGCGGTACGCTGGCGACACCTGTAGCACTACCCCAATGGCAGCAGTGCTCCCTTAGGCGCATACTCTTTGGCAATCAGCCCCAGCAGCGGAATTTTGGAAATCCAAATCTTTTCTAGGGCCTGCTCAAGCTGAGCCGTTTTTACGGTACCCAAATGAGACACCAGCGCCAGACCGCTGGCTTCGCCAGCAATCAGAGACGCGTCGGCATACTCAGCAAAGGGCGGCGCGTCGTAGATAATAAGGTCGAAGTAGCCTTCGGTCTTAGCAATAAACTGCTGAATATTGCTGGACGACAGCAGCCGCACAGGGTCACTAGTCGCGCTGCCAGCGGTGAGCACAAACAGGTTGGGCTCTTTAGGCGACTGCTTAATGACCTGTTTTAGCTCTAGCTCCTCGGCTAAAAGGTTGCTGAACCCCCTTTGGTTGGGCAACTCAAGAAAATCGTGCAGGTGAGGCATCCTCAGGTCTGCGTCAATCAGCAGCACTCGGTTGCCCATCTCAGCGGCGGCCCAGGCTATGTAGGTCGCCGTTGTTGAGTCAGCCAGCTGGTCATCGGTAGAGCTGATCACCAGAGACTTTAAGGGCTTCTCTGAGTCTATGCGCTGTAGATTGGCGGCTAAAGAACGAAATGCTTCCCTAAATGCATGCATACCGTCAGGAGGTAGCGACCCATTTTGCAAGATGGAAC
>JBARUP010000305.1:0-3761 GCA_049645805.1 Nodosilinea sp. | reverse complement strand
TGGCATTGAATACCTGCCAGGATGTTGGCTTTGGTTAGGGTATAGGACATGAGGAGGGGAACCAGCGCTTTACTGACAGGGTTAAGATCCCCATCTAAGGAAGTGAGGGTAATGACGGTAGTGAGTTTGGGCCGATATTTGACGCTGGAGGAGTTTTGCACCTGTACGCAGACTTACCGCAAGTATGCTGACCAGATTGACCTGTTTCCCAAGAGCCTGAAGGAGACGTTGCCAGCCTTGGAGGCACTGTGTCGGCACATCATTGACCCAGCGATCGATGAGTTTGGTCGCGATCGCTTTCTGCTCACCTACGGCTTTTGTTCTGCCGATTTGAAGCGATGGCTGGCAAAGAAAGACCCGCTAACAGGGAAAAAGCACGGGATCGCTACCCCCAACCTGAATCAGCACATGGCCCACGAGGTGAATCGGAATGGGCGGTACTATTGCGATCGCCTCGGGGCAGCCTGTGATTTCCGCATTCTCGACCTGCCTAGTGATGAACTGGTGGATTGGATTGTGGTTCAAGGACTGCCGTTCGACTCGCTCTATTTCTATGGAGCAGATCGCCCAATCCACATTAGCTACGGCCCCCAACACAAGCGCGATATTTGGGCGTTTACAGCAAAGGGAACGCTCACTCCTAGGAGGGATCGGGATACCTGAGTAGACTCAACCTTTGCGGCGCACCACCCGATGTCCTCGCAACTCGGCTCCATGGTCCAGCAAACACAGATCCCAGCCCCGGCGATCAAAAATTGTTTTTACATCGTTGAGTAGTCCCCATTTTTGCTCTTGCTGGCTGAGCTTGGCGAACTTGGCATAGCCAGGATAGTCGGGTGCGACCACCTGTTCTTTTTGGTGCAGTAGCGGCGGGTTGTCGGGGTCATAGTCGCGGTAGCGGATGTGAAGATCGCGCAGGGAGATCGCCATGCTGGTTTTCAACGCCGGGTGCGGCTCTTTGTCGAACCCAGGGAAGACCAAATAGGTGATCTGAGGTTTCTGGACGTGGAACTTCACCACCGTCGCCTCCTCAGGTCGCCCAATGGTGCGGGAAGCACAGCCCTCGTAGAGGCGCAGTAGCGGGTCGAGCTGGTCTAGGGCGGAGACATTCACCCAGAGGGAGTTAGGGCGCTGCTGACCGATCGCACTTTGCCGACACCGTTCTTCAATCAGGTCTGTGCGACCCAAGCTCATCAGCATCAGGTCGGCGGCGGTGCAGGCTTGCTGGTAGCTGCCGAAGAGGGCTTTGATGTCTTGCCGAAGCTGGGGAGAGAGGTCTTTGAACTTAGGGCGATTGCCAAAGTGGCTGAGGGCTAGGTAGACCAGCAAGTCGTTGCGGCGCTTGTCGGCGATCGCATCCCATTCCCCTACATCGGTCGCTTGCAGCACGACGGTAAAGGCTCGCTTGATGCTGCCAAAGGTCTCTTGCAGCGGTGTCAGCTCCTGCGCCCCCAGTTCTTCCACCGAGGGCAGCCGACCGCGATCGGTGTAGAAATCCATCAGGGGTTGGAGGCGATCGCGGTATTCCTCAAACTTGCTGACCTTGAGGCGGATACGGGGAGCCGTGGCGCGAGAGCGGAACCGGGATGCGCGGAAGGCTTCCGCCTGGGCCTCGTCGCGAAAGACAAAGTAGATACCCAGAGCGATGGGGATGGCGTCTACCCCGAGCACCTAGTCGAGGTAGGCTTTGAGTTCTTCTTGCTCGTAGTACTTCTGGAAGGTGTTACGGCTGGTGATGATGCCGTAACCGTAGGTAATGACGCCTCGGGTGCGATCGTCGATCAGTACCTGGGCGGCTACGATGAGGACTTTTTGGGCCAGACCCCAAGCGTTGATCAGGGCTTCTCGCCGCTCGGCGGTGTCTTCGATAACGTTGATCACGTAGCCCAGGTTGACCACATCGGCGGCGGTGTGGGGAATATCGGGCTTAAAGTGAGGATCCCACCCGGAGCTGGTGAGGCCCAGGCGGTGGATGTATTCAATGTCGGCCCCGTGACCGCAGCCGTAGTCGAAGTAGGTGGTGTCGGGCGGGAAGAGTCCAGCTTCGACGGCGAGACGGACGGGCTTAGAGGCTGTGACGCGGGCGATCGCAGCCTTATGCCGCTGAATCTTTGGCTTGACCTGCTGAGTAGACTTAATTGGGCAAGCTAGGGCGTGGTTGTGGATTTCGATACCCTGCTGGGTGAGGCGGCGCTCCCAGTTGAGTTGGGTGCTAATCTCGCGGGAGTTATTCAGCAGGCCCATGGCGACCTGCTGCTGGGTCAGGTGGGCAAAGCGCCTGTATTGGGGATGGTCAGCAGCAATAAAGGTTTCTTTGCGGTGAAGCAGCGGCGGGTTAGGGGCATCGCCGTAGTCGCGGGTTTCGACGGTGCCCGTAGCCCAGTTAATGATAGAGCTGGTGCGCAGTAGGGGGTGGGGTTCGGCGTCGAACTCGGGGTAGTAGAGGTAGGAGAGTTTGGGCTGGTCGAAGTGAAACTTGACTAGGGTAAAGGGCAGCTCCTTTTTCAGCAGGTTGCGGGCGCAGTGTTCATGATGGCGTAAGGCGTTATCTAGAAAGGGCAGGGCCGATTGATGGATATAGAAAGCATTGGGCAGGCATTTGCCGATGGGGCTGCCCTGGCAGTGCTTTACTAGCTCCACTTGGGGCAGTCTGGCGGCTGGTTGCAGCGCGACATCAACACTCTGAGTCATTTTAAGTACACTTGTATGGCACCTCTAACAGGTATTTTCTAGCCCCAAACTACCTGATTGAAAAAGAAAACCTATATCTAGCGTTCGGCTACTCCTTTGCTATTAAAATGACGCTACCCAGACTTCATCACTCCTGTGACTACTTGCCTACATGAGAACGCTCACCTTATTTGAAAACGACCGCCTCTCCCTTGACCGCAGCATTGAGCTATCGGCAGAGTCGTTGCGTCACTATGGTTCTTTGTATAAGCACATTAGGCATTGACAAGGGCATGACACAAAGTTTTTAATCAAACGAAAGAAAAGTATGTCATCTGATATCCCTTTCAACCATAAATCACCTCCATTAAAACTCTACTGCGTGATCTGTGGTGAGGCTATTCCTTATCACTCAAACCTCAGAAAAAATCATAAACTGTGCAAGAATCCTGAGTGTCGAAGGCAGTATCGCCAAGCTTATATCAATGCCTATCGTCAAGCAAAGCGCGATGACAAGAAGCAGCAAGGCATGGACACTGTCGAATGTGCTGTCTGCAAGCAGCAGTTTGAATACATTAGTGGAAAACATCTAAGAAGACATGACCTTACAGTAAAACGATACAAGTTGCTCTATCCAGAATCAAAGATTCTGGCTAAAGGATCACTTCAAGATCGTAGTAAAGGTTCTACGTCTCAGTCTCGCTATTTGCAATATTCAGATAAAGAACCTGACTCTTTGCTTTTTGAGTTTATGACTGGCACAATGCTAGGTGATGGCTCTTTAGAGAAGCGAAAGGGAAAGCTGAACGCTCGTTATGCCGAAGGTGGCAATAATCAACTTTATTTGAATTGGAAGTACGAATTCTTGAGACAATACTTTCCATGTACCTTTAAGGAATCTCTGTCTTCGCCTCACAGTAAATCAGGAAAGCGATATAAGGGGTGGTGGGTCAGGACAACTGTACATCCATTTCTGGCCAACCTGCATAAACAGTGGTATACAAACAGAAAGATTATTCCATTTGATCTAGTCAGCAGATATTTGACTGACTTTGCTTTGGCTGTTTGGCTCTGTGATGATGGACACTCAG
>JBARUP010000304.1:0-3906 GCA_049645805.1 Nodosilinea sp. | reverse complement strand
AAACAGGCCCTTATTCTCTGGCTGTCGCTGCCAATTATGCTGCTGTTTACCCTGCTAGGCGGCAAACAGCAAATCTTGCCTGCCTGGCCCGCCCCCGGCTACTGGGGCCTGGTCATCTTGCTGGCCGCTCAGGTGCTGACCTGGCAGCGTCAGCGACCCCGATTAATTCGTCGCTGGCTGTGGGGGTCAGGGCTATTTCTAGCCTCGCTCTCGGTAGTAGCGCTGCTGCACCTGCGGCTGGGCATTTTGCAGCAGCCCAGCACCTACGCAATCTTTGGCGGCCTGGTACCGGTCGAGCAGGATGGCTCTACCGAACTGCTTGACACGACGCAGATGCAGCGCCTGTTTGCCAGCACGCCTGAAGTCAGCGCGGCCCTAGATCAGGTGGGTTTTATCTTCACCAATGAGTACTATTTAGGGGGCTACTTTGCCATGGCCATTCATCCCCTAGTTGACCTACCCGTTACCGCCTTCAGCCAGGATCCGCGCGGGTTTGCCTTCTGGCTTAATCCCAAAGACTGGATGGGGCAAGACGCGCTCTACATGACCATCGATCGCTTTGTTGAGAACGACGAGATTGTAGATGGCTACCGACCGCTGTTTGACAGCATCGAGCCTCTAGCCACCGTGCCGCTTCGACGAGGCGGTGAGGTGACAGAAACCATCCACGTCTACAGAGCCAGCAGTCTAAAACAGCCCTATGAATACCCCTACGGTCCCTCAGCGAGTGCGCTGCCGCAGCCGCCAGCCGGTATAGCTGAGTAGCGCCGTAGCCGCCAGCGCATAGACCAACCCGCTGGGAACGCCAGCAAAGGCTAGAGCCAAACTTCCGGCCCACAGGGTCAGCACATAGATAAACAGCACCGTCACGCGATGGGAAAGTCCAGCCTGCCGCAGCCGGTGGTGCAGATGACGATTGTCGGCTACAAAGGGCGATTTTCCGGTCCGCAGCCGGTCTAGAATGACTGCCGACATGTCTAGAATAGGCACCGCCAGAATCAGGTAGGGCAGCAGCACCGCCGCCGTAGTTACCGTCTTGACCAGGCCAATGACACCCACTCCAGCTAGCGTAAAGCCCATAAAGTAGGCACCGCCATCGCCCATAAAAATTTTGGCTGGGTTAAAGTTGTAGCGCAGGAATCCTAGAGCTCCTCCCGCTAAGGCCGCAGCAATTAGAGCAGCAGCGGGCTGGTTCATGAACAAGCTCATCACTAGCATTACTAGCGCGGCAATACCTGAAACCCCAGCTGCCAAACCATCTAGGCCATCGATCCAGTTGATGGCGTTGGCCATGCCGACTAGCCACACGACTGTCACCGGCAGGCTGATTAAGGCAGGCAGCTGGGTTAGCCCGTAGAAGGGAATAGTCAGAAAATCAATACTGACGCCCACGTACCAGGCCATGGTGGCTACAACGGCCTGCATAAACAATCGACTCAGGGGAGACAGGCCAAACAAGTCGTCGGTTAGGCCAATTAAAAAAAACGCTAGCCCGCCCAGGGTGACACCCCAAATCTGAAACTCCTGGGGCGGGGCGAGATGCTGCCCAGTGCCGTCAATAAACCCGCCCAAGGACCACACGGCAAGCAGCGCCAGTAGGGTACCTAAAAAGATGGAGACTCCGCCCAGGCGCACCATTGGCTTGTCGTGCACTTTCCGTCCGCCAGGTTGATCTACGCGTCCGCTTTTGAGGCCAATACTGCGCACAGCGGGCGTCGTGCAAAGCACCACCGCAGCGGAGATGCCAAAGGCCAGCACGTGATAGAAAACAAACGGCATCCTCACCCTCCTAATTGGAGAACCCGTTCTCAGGGAGTCGGGTTCTACCTCAGCAGCCTACTACGCTTTACGGCAACCTCTACCTAGACCCAGCTTCGACAATTGCGCCTAGGTATTAAACCTAGACCGGAGAACATCTCGGTCCGAAACAGTCCATAGGATAGGTCGAGTCTGCCGAATAAGCAAAAACTCCACGCAATTATGACAGAAAGTTAAGGTATCACCCTAACTTTCTGCAGTACTACATGGAGCCGGAACTCGGTTTGGAGTGGCTCAGGCCTAGCTTAGGCAGGGCCTAGACCAGAGCCGGTACTGAACTACCTAGGTGGGCGTAGAGAGGGAAGCGATCGCACAGGGCCGCCACCCGTCGCTTGCAGTGCTCAGTCATAGCGGCGTCGTCTGGGTTGAGCAGGCGATCGGCAATGATATCGGCGATTTCCACGAACTCGGCCTCGTCCATGCCCCGGGTAGTCATTGCGGGTGAGCCCAGCCGCAGCCCGCTGGTAACGAAGGGCGACTCAGGGTCGTAGGGCACCGTATTTTTGTTGGCGGTGATGTTGACTTCGCTAACCAACTGGTCGGCGCGCTTGCCCGTCATGCCAACGGAGCGCAAATCGCACAGCACTAGATGATTGTCGGTGCCGCCGGAGACCACCTTGATGCCCCGCTGCTGAAGCTGAGCCGCTAGCTGCTTAGCATTGGCAATTACCTGGGCCGCGTAGGTGCGAAATTCTGGTCTGAGGGCTTCTCCAAAGGCGACGGCCTTGGCGGCGATGACGTGCTCTAAGGGGCCGCCCTGGCTGCCGGGGAACACCGCTTTGTCAAACTTTTTGCCCAGCTCGGCATCGCGAGTTAGGATCAGTCCGCCGCGGGGACCGCGCAGGGTTTTGTGGGTCGTGGTGGTAACTACGTCACAGTAGGGCAGCGGGTTGGGGTGCTGGCCAGCGGCCACTAGTCCGGCGATGTGGGCAATGTCAGCCATCAGGTAGGCTCCCACTTCGTCTGCGATCGCGCGGAACTTGGCAAAATCGATAGTGCGGGGATAGGCTGAGTAGCCGCAAATAATCAGCTTGGGCCGATGCTCAAGGGCGATCGCCCGGATTTGATCAAAGTCGAGCTGCTCAGTATCGCGGCTGACGCCGTACTGTGCCACCTCAAACCACTTACCCGAGACGTTGACGGGCGACCCATGGGTAAGGTGACCCCCGTGGGAGAGATCCATTCCTAAAATGGTGTCGCCAGGCTTGAGCAGAGCCAAGAACACGGCAAAGTTAGCCTGAGCCCCAGAGTGAGGCTGCACGTTGGCGTGAGCGGCCCCGAATAGTTCTTTGGCGCGACCGATTGCTAGCTGTTCAGCCTCGTCTACAAAAGCGCAGCCGCCGTAGTAGCGCTTGCCTGGTAACCCCTCAGCATACTTATTAGTCAGTACCGTCCCCTGGGCCGCCAAGACTGCCGCTGAGGTGAAGTTCTCGCTGGCAATCAGCTCGAGGTGGTCGCGCTGGCGCTGAAGCTCACGCTGCACAATGCTCGCCAGCAGTGGATCAGACGCTTGCAAGAAATCAAAGTTAGTTTTAGGCACGGGTAAGGTTCCCAACAATCGACAGAACGACACGAACAAAAGGACGGGGACTGGTTGACGGGTAGCTAGGGGCACTGCTTTTCCCCGCCGCAGCCTGCGGCAGCTCAACTCGATTTAGCGGCAGCGATCGCCGCTGCTTTATCAGCAGGCACCACGGCGAAGCTGCGGAGCTAAGAATTGAGCAGTTTTCGAGACGCAGTCTATTATCTTATCTGGATGGCCATCAAATGGGTAGGTTGACCCTTGGTATGCTTAGGATAGAGGGTGCAAATTTGGAATTTACGAACAAGTGTTACGGATTGCAACATATAATCTTTAGGAACGGCGGGGGTAGGATTGCTTCTGAGAATGGGCCGATTTCAACTGTTTTGCCAAAGGTGGGTGCAGTTGTGAGAGGCTAAGTTAAGCAGAATTGCCTGTAGTCGGTTTGAGATTTATATTCTCCAGGTTTGGGTCATTAATGCTGCAACTGACGGATTCTCCTCCTATCCAATCCCTATCCTCCGTTGAGGATGCCTATGAGGTTTGTCGGCGCGTCACGGCTAAGT